>NZ_JBFBGN010000002.1:0-165533 GCF_040684675.1 Streptomyces sp. NPDC089915
CTCCGCCCCCGGACCCCCGCGCCTCAAACGCCGACGGGGCTGGAATTCCGCTGCGCGAAATCCAGCCCGCTCAGCGGCTCCCCTGCCCGCGGGGCTACTTGGCGGCGTAACGGGCCCGGAGGGCGGCCGTGGCCGCGGCCACTGCCTCGGCTTCCGTGAGGCCCAGCCGGTGGGCCCGGTCCGCGAACGCCTGCGCGGCGAGGGCGGCCTCCTGCGAGGACCCCTCACCGGCCGCGACGAACGTCCCGTTCCGGCCCCGGGTCTCGATCACCCCGTCGGCCTCCAGCGCCCGGTACGCCTTCGCGACGGTGTTCGCCGCCAGCCCCAGCTCCTCCGCCAGCCCCCGCACCGTCGGCAGCTTGAAGCCCGCCGGAAGCCGGCCGGAGCGGGCCCGGTCCGCGATCTGCGCGCGCAGTTGTTCGTACGGGGCCGCCGAGCCTGCCGCGCCGTCGATCTTGAGCCTGAGTGGGGTGGTCGAGGTCACGCGCCGATTGTAATTCGCGGGCGCCGGGGGCGGATCCGCCCGTAACGTCGCCCGCATGAGCCTCCACGCCGTCCGCGTCCGCGACCTGCGCCCCGACGACCCCGCGGACGCCGAGTCCGTCGTACGGGTGCGCCGCGCGGCCCTCCCCTTCATGGTGACCACCCCGGCCGGCGTGGCCTTCGAGCTGGGCTCCGCGCACCCCGGCGCCCGCTACCGCCTGCTCGTCGCCGAGACCGCCGACGGCCGGACCGTCGGCACCGCCCAGGTCGGCCTCGCCCACGACAGCCCCGAGCCCGGCCTGGCCTACGTCAACGCCTACGTCGACCCCGCCCACCGCGCCCTCGGCGCCGGCACCGCCCTGCTGCGGGAGGCGGAGGGGCACCTCGCCGCGCACGGGGCCGTGGACGTGTACGCCTGGGTGCTCGACGAGCCCGCCCACCGGGCCTTCGCCGAGCGGCGCGGCTACCGGGCGAGCCGGTCCGCGCACTTCCTGCGCCTGGACCTGGCTGCGGCCGCCCTCCCGCCGCTCCCCGACGAGCTGCCCGCCGGGGTGGAGCTGCGCCCGGCCTCGGCCTTCACCGGCGATCCCCGGCCGCTGTACGAGGCCGACGCCGAGGCCACCGCCGACGAACCGGGCGACGTCCCGGCCGAACTGGACGACTACCGGGAGTGGCTGGACGGCGTCTGGCACGATCCGACCCTCGACCACGAGCTGACCTCGGTCGCCCTCGTCGACGGGGAGGTGGCCGCCTTCTCGGCCGCCCGCACCGATGGACGCACCCGCTACTCCTCGGCGATGACCGGCACCCGGCGCGCCTTCCGCGGCCGCGGCCTGGCCAAGCTCGCCAAGGCGGACTCGCTCCGCCGGGCCCGCGCGGCCGGGTACACCGAGGCCTTCACCGGCAACGACGCCGGGAACGGACCCATGCTCGCGATCAACGCGTGGTTCGGATACGAGATCTGCGCGACCGAGACGCGCTTCACGAAGAGGCTTGGAGGAGCATCACGATGAGCACCACCTGGACCATCACCCTCACCAAGGGCGGCCGGACCAAGATCGGCTACCCGGCGGCCCAGCTGGCCGACGACGGGGACCGGATCTCGGTGCGGGCCCCCTGGGCGGCCGAGGGCGTACGGGACTTCGGCTTCGTCCGCTTCGAGCCGGGCGACGTGTTCGTCGAGCACTTCTGGCGGACGCGCTGGTACGCGGTCAAGGAGGTCTGGAGCGCCGAGGGCGTCCTGAAGGGCTGGTACTGCGACGTCACGCGTCCGGCCGTGGTCCGCGAGGGCGGGATCCTCGTGGAGGACCTGGACCTGGACCTGTGGGTGTCGGCGGACGGCAAGTCCGTGCTGCGGCTGGACGAGGACGAGTTCGCGGCGAGCGGGCTGGCGGCGAGCGACCCCGAGGCGGCGGCCCAGGCCGTCCGGGCGCTCGACGCGCTGGAGGAGCAGGCCCTGTCGGCGGCCGGTCTGAGCGCGCTGCTGGGCTGACCGGGCGGGGTTTCTGTGGGGGTGCTTAGCGGTTCCTTAAGCGGACCCTAAGGATCCCCCCGGAGCCCGCGAAGGCGGCCGAACGGGGTTTTCCGCGGGCTAGCTTGGCCGGGCCAGGGAGGCCTCGGGCGGCGCCGGGCCCCGACGGGGGCGGCGCCGTACCGGGCGGTTCCGCTGGTGCACCCCCGCCCGCGCCCGAAGGAGACCCACCCATGCCCGTACGCCGCAGCCGCACCGCCGCCCGTATCGCCGCCGCCGGCCTCGCCCCGCTCGCGGTGGCCGCGTACGCGGCCGTCCCGGCCGCCGCCCACGGGTCGATGACGGACCCGGTCAGCCGGGTCGCGGCGTGCTACGCGGAGGGGCCGGAGGCGCCCAAGTCGGCGGCGTGCAAGGCGGCCGTCGCCGCGAGCGGGCCGCAGGCCTTCTACGACTGGAACGCGGTGAACATCGCGAACGCGGCCGGGAAGAGCCGGTCCCTGATCCCGGACGGGCAGCTGTGCTCGGCGGGCAACCCCAAGTACAAGGGGCTGGACCTGGCCCGCGCCGACTGGCCGGCGAGCCCGATGACGTCCGGGGCGCACACCTTCCGCTACAAGGGGACCGCCCCGCACAAGGGCTCCTTCGAGCTGTACGTGACGAAGGACGGCTACGACCCGTCGAAGCCGCTGAAGTGGTCCGACCTGGAGTCCGCGCCCTTCGCGAAGGTCACCGACCCGGGCATGCAGAACGGCGACTACGTCTTCGGCGGGGTGGTGCCGAAGAAGAGCGGGCGGCACCTCGTCTTCAGCATCTGGCAGCGCTCGGACAGCCCCGAGGCCTTCTACACCTGCTCGGACGTGGTCTTCGGCAAGGACACCGGCGGCGCGGGCGCCGGCAGCGGTACGGGGGCCGCCCCGGGTACCGCGAAGCCGAGCGCGCCGGTCTCCGAGCGGCCCTCGCCCGCCGAGCCGCCCAAGGCGCCGACGGACGCGCAGATCTCCGACGGCGCGGGCAAGTCGACCGTGGAGCACGGCGGCCACGGGGACGACGACCCGAAGACGAACGGGACGGCCACCGCCTCCCCGGCCACCGCCGCGCCCGTCTCCGCCCCCTCGCCGGCCGGCGGCAGGGAGGGCGGGAACCTCGCGGAGACCGGCGGGAACGGCGCCACCCCGGCGCTCGCGATCGGCGGCGCCGGGGTGGTGGCCGCCGGTGCGGCCGTGCTGTTCGCCGTGGCCCGCCGCCGGGCGGCGGGGTCGGGCCGGAGCGTCCGCTAGCGGGCCGGGGTCAGTCGAAGACCGAGGCGCACGTGGTGCGTTCCGCGTGCGCCGGGTCGAGGGCGTTGACCGCCTCGTGCCAGGCGATCCGGTCGGTCAGGCCGATGGCCACGTGCTCCGAGAGGTCCAGGGGGCACAGGTCCTGGAGGACGACGTTGCGGACGTCGGCCCCGTTGAGGAAGGCGCTCCGGTACGGGGTGACCACCTCGTCGTACTTGGTCGCGATCACCGTGTAGGAGACCCCGGGGACGGTGTCCCCGCCCGCGTTCAGCTTCTGCTGGAAGGGCGATCCGGCGATCTGGTCGGCCAGCCCCGGGGTCGCGGTGCTGATCAGGTCGGCGGCGCCGGGGAAGTACGGGAGCAGCTGGGTGAGCCCGGACAGGGTGGTGCCGTGGTTGTCGGGGGCGAGGCCGACGAGGGCGTTGACCTTGGCGGCGCCGCCCAGGAACTTCAGGTAGTAGCGCGGCATCATGCCGCCCTGGGAGTGGCCGACGAGGTCGGCCTTGGGGGCGCCGGTGGAGGCCAGCACCCTGTCGACGAACGCGTCGAGCTGGCCGGCCGACTTGTCGATGGGGCCGAGCCCGTTGAACAGGGGCACGCCGGGCAGCTGGCCGTAGTCGAGGGAGTAGACGCAGTAGCCGCGGTGCACCAGGTACGGGGCGAACCCGAGCCAGTTGTCGACGGAGTTGCCGAAGGTGCCGTGGACGAGGACGACCGGGCGGGGATGTGCGGCGGACGGCTTGCAGGACCAGTCGTTCCAGCCGCTGCTGGGGGCGGACGCGGCCTGTGCGGCGCCGGTGGGGGCGACGAGCGCGGCGGCGGCCAGGGTGAGGACGGCCAGCGGGCGGAGCAGGCGTCTCCAGGGCAGCATCGTGTGATCTCCTCGCGGTCAAGGGGAATGGTGTGGGGGTTCCGTCCCGTGATCCGGATCACAAGGGGGCTGCTGCCGCTAAATTACGGGCGAGTAGCAAGACTTGGAAGTTACGCGTCGGTAAAAACTCGCGTGTCCAGCGTGTCTCCAGTACCGCTCGGGAAGGATGGACGCGTCCCGACCCCCACCCCGAGGTGATCGCCGTCGTGCACGAGGCCCCTGGAGCCGGTACCGCCCTGGCCACCCCGCCCGAGCTGGCGGCCGACCCGCTGGTGGCCGCCGTGACGGAGACGGCCGTACGGGTCCTGCGGCCGGAGGCGGAGCGGACGGCGGCCGAGGGGGTGCCCTCCGCGCACCTGGACGCGCTGGGTTCCTGCGGCGCGTACGGGCTGATCGGATACGAACCGGGGGGCGGTTCCGGCCTCACGCCCCGTCAGGTGGTCCGGGAGGTCCACGAGGTGCTGGCGGCGGTGGACCCGTCGACCTGGTTCGTGTGGACCCAGCACGTCCCGCTGGCCAAGGCCCTCACCCTGGCGGCCGACCCGGCGGCGGCCGCCCTGCGCGAGAGCTGGCTGCCCGGCCTCGTACGCGGTGAGCGGCGCCCCACGGCGGGCTACGCCTTCCTGCGCCGCCCGCGTCCGCCCGTCACCGCGGAGCGGGTCCCGGGCGGGTGGCGGCTGACGGGGACGATGCCGTGGGTGACGGGGTGGGGGGTGGCCGACTCCCTGTACGCCGGCGCCGTCACCGGCTCCGACGAGGCGGTCCTCGCCCTGGTCGAGTGCGCTCCCGGCGCCGCGGCGGAGGGGCTGAGCTCCGTCGGCGGGGCCCCGCTGTGGGCGATGGGCGGTACGCACACGGCCTCCGTCGAGCTGCGCGGGGTCCTCGTGCCCGACGACCGGGTGCTCGGCGTCCTGCCCCGGGCCGACTGGATCCGGGCCTACGACCTGGAGAACGCCGACGCGCAGCCCGCCGTCTTCGGCCAGCTGCGCGCCACGGCCGACTTCCTGCTCCGCTCGGCCCCGGACGAGGAACTCGGCCTGCGCCTCGCCGAGAAGACCGCCCGGATGCGCGCCGAGGCGTACGCCCTGCGCGACGAGCTCCCGGCGGGCGAGGGCGCCCGGGACCGCGTCCGGCTGCGGGCGGCCGTCCTGGACCTGGCCGTACGGGCGGCGGCCGCCTGCGTGACCGTCGCCGGGGGCCGCGCGATCCAGTACGGGCACACCGCGGGTCGGCTCTCCCGCGAGGCCCAGTTCCACCTGGTCCAGGCCCAGACCACCCCGCTGCGCACGGAGACGGCCCGGCTGCTGCTGGGTGACGTCTGACCCCGGCGCGCCCGGCCGAGGCCGGCACGGGCGAGTGAGCCGAAGGGGCGCGCCGTGCTCCCGGGTCCGAGCGCGCGGAGGAAGCCGCGAGGAACGAGCGGTTTTCGAGCACGGTCGGGCCCGGGAGCACGGCATCGGCGCCCCGGAGGCGAACCGAGCCCTAAAAAAGCGCAGCCGGGCGTACCGTGCCGGCGCCGAAGCGGGCGTTGGCGCGGTCGACGGCGGCCTCCACCGTCAGGCGGGCCTCGCGGACCGGGTCCAGGGAGAGCTGGCGGGTCACGCTCCGCGCGGCGGTGAGGTCCTCGGCGCGCAGCACCATGCCGGTCAGCCGGGCCCGTTGCAGGCCGGCCGCGTCCATCAGGCGGTAGGCGAGGGTGCGGAGGTCCTCGTCGTGGGCGGAGGGTTCCGTCAGCCGCCGGGAGCGCTCCCAGCGGGTGCCGCCCGCGAACTGGAGGGTCAGGCACAGCGACCGGGCGGCCTGGCGGCGTCCGCGCAGCTGGGCGCCGAGCCGGACCACCAGGGCGAGCAGCGCGGCCCGGGCGTGCGGCCCGTCCAGTTCCTGGCGGGCGAAGCCGGTCCGGACGGCGGCGGAGGAGGGCAGGTCGCGCGGGGTGACCGGGCGCGGGTCGATCCCGTGGGCGCGCTCCGCGACGAGCCGGCCGGCCCGTTTGCCGAGGATCCGCTCCAGGACCCCGGGCGGGACCCGGGTGAGCGCCCCGACGGTGTGCAGCCCGTACCCGCGCAGCGCCTCGGCCTGGCGGGAGCCGAGCCCGTGCAGGTCCTCCACCGGCAGGGGGGCGAGGAAGCCGGCCACCCGGTCCCCGGGTACGGCCAGGACTCCGCCGGGGCCGGGGATCCGGGCGGAGGCCATGGCCGCCACGGCCCAGGTGCCCGCGACCCCGATCCGTACGTCCGTGCCCAGCCGGGCCACCGCGCGCAGCCGGACCACCTCGGCGATCCGGTCGGCGCCCGCGCCGAAGTACCGCCGGGCGCCGCGCACCTGGACCAGCGCGGCCCTCGGGGGCAGGGCCTGGACCAGCGGGGAGAACTCCCGCAGCAGCTCCAGCACCTCGCGGTAGCCCTCCCCGGACAGGGCGGGGGCGCAGCGGACGTGCAGGACGCCGCTCCCGCCGGAGGCCGCCGGGGCGGGTGCGTGCCGGGGGTCGGGGGCCGTCGTCATCCCGCGCTCCCCGGGCTGGAGTGCCACAGTTTGCGGCCGGTGGCGGCGCGCTCGCCCGGGGGCTGGAGGTCGGCCCAGGGGTTCATCTCGTAGCCGGTCGGCAGGTGGATGCGCCGGCCGCTGTCCCCGGGGCCCTCGGGCAGGGGCCGCGCCAGCCGTGCGGTGACCGCCTCCAGGCCCTCGTCCTCGCGCAGCCGCACCAGTTCGGCGAGGTCCCAGGCGGCCGCCCCGACCACGCTCAGGCTCTGCGGGCCGCGCCGCTGGACGGTGCCGCGCACCAGCAGCAGGAAGGAGTGGAAGACGGTGTGCGCGCAGGCCTCCTGGCTGTCGTCGAAGAAGGCCAGGTCGACGAGGCCGGTGCCGTCGTCCAGGGTGCTGAAGATGACCCGTTTCCCGGAGCGGACCGGCGGGGTCTGGGTGGCCGCCTTGGCGCCCGCGACGAGCACGGTCCGCCCGTGCGCGGTCTCGCGCAGGCGGCGGGCCGGGACCACGCCCAGCTCGGCGAGGAAGGCGTGGTGGTCGTCCATCAGGTGGCGGGAGGTGTCCATGCCGAGGACGCCGAGTTCGGCGCTGAGCCGTTCGGCGTCGGTCAGGTCGGGCAGTCCGACGGGGGCGGTGGAGCGGCCGCCGCCGAGGGGCAGCTGGGCGGCGCCCCGGGCTCCGGCGGCGCGCTGGGCGCCGTGGAGTTCCGCCAGGTGCAGGAGCAGGTCGCGGCGGTTGGCGGCGAAGGCGTCCAACGCGCCGACCTGTGCGAGGCGTTCGGCCACCGGGCGGCCGGGGTGGGCGCGGTCCCAGAAGTCGCGCAGGGAGGCGTACGGCTGTCCGGCCTCGATGCGCAGGGCCTCGGCCTCGCTGATGCCGTGGACGTCGGAGAGGGCGAGCCGCAGCCCCCAGAGGCCGGGGTCGCCGGACACCGGTTCGATGCGGTGGGCGGTCGCCGAGCGGTTCACGTCCAGCGGCAGCACCGGCACGCCGCGCCGGCGGGCGTCGGCCAGCAGCAGCCGCTTGGGGTACATGCCCGGGTCGTGGGTGAGCAGTCCGGCGTAGAAGGCCGCCGGGTGGTGGGCCTTGAGCCAGGCCGACTGGTACGTGGGCACGGCGAAGGCCACCGCGTGCGCCTTGCAGAAGCCGTAGCTGCCGAAGGCCTCGACGATCTCCCAGGTCCGGGCGACCACCTCCGGGGAGTAGCCGCGCCCGGCGGCGGTCGCCGCGAACCAGGCCTTGATGCGGGCCTGCGACGGGGGGTCGGAGAGCCCGCGCCGCACCCGGTCGGCCTCGTCGCGGCCGCAGCCGGTCATGACGTGCACGATCTCGATGATCTGCTCGTGGAAGACCACCACCCCGTAGGTCTCGCGCAGGGCTTCGGCGAGGTCCGGGTGCGGGAAGCGGACCGGGGCCCGCCCGTGCCGGGCCTCGATGAAGGGCCGCACCATGTCGGCGGCGACCGGGCCGGGCCGGAAGAGCGAGATGTCGACGACCAGGTCGTGGAAGGCGTCCGGCTGGAGCCGTCCGATCAGGTCGCGCTGGCCGGGGGACTCGATCTGGAAGCAGCCGAGGGTCTCGGCCGAGCGGATCAGCGCGTACGTCGCGGGGTCGCCCGGCGGGACCTGCGCGGGGTCGTCGAGGTCGAGCTCCTCCCCCGTGGCGCGGCGCAGTTCCGCGACGGCGTGGGCCATCGCGGACTGCATCCGCACGCCCAGCACGTCGAGTTTGAGCAGCCCGAGGTCCTCCACGTCCTCCTTGTCGAACTGGGACATGGGGAAGCCCTCGCCGCTGGTGGGGACGACGGGGGTGCGCTCCAGGAGGGTGGCGTCGGAGAGCAGCACCCCGCACGGGTGCATGGCGGTCCCGCGCGGCAGTGCGTCCAGGGCCTCGACGAGGTCCCACATCCGGGCGTGCTCCTCCCCCGACACCTCGTCGCGCACGCCGCGCAGCTCGGGCAGTTCGTCCAGGGCGGCGCGGGCGTCGCGGGCCCGGATGTGCGGGAAGGCCTTGGCGAGCCGGTCGACGGCGGCCGGGTCCATGGACAGGGCGGCGCCGACGTCGCGGACGGCGTGGCGGACCCGGTAGGTCTCGGGCATGGCGACGGTGGCGACGCGCTCGGCGCCGAACCGGCCGATGATCCGGCGGTAGACCTCCAGCCGGCGGGCGGACTCCACGTCGACGTCGATGTCGGGCAGGACGCGGCGGCGGCGGGACAGGAAGCGTTCCATGAGCAGGCCGTTGGCGACCGGGTCGGCGTGGGCGATGCCGAGGAGGTGGTTGACGAGGGAGCCGGCGCCGGAGCCGCGGGCGGCGACCCGGACGCCCATCTCCCGTACGTCGTCCACGACCCGGGCGACCGTCAGGAAGTACGAGGCGTAGCCGTGGAAGGCGATGACGTCGAGTTCCTCGTGCATCCGGTCCCAGTAGGCGCGCTCGCCGGCGTAGCCGCGCAGCACCATGCCTGCGCAGGCGCGGGAGGTGAGCACCCGCTGGGCGGTGCGGTGGGCGGCGCCGACGAGGCGGGGCTCGGGGAAGTGCACGGAGCCGAGGCCCAGGTCGTCCTCGGGGTCGACGGCGCAGAGCCGCCGTCCCTTCCGGGGCCGAGCCGTCCGCCTCGGCCCCGCCACGCGGACGTCCCCCGTCGAACGCCCCGGGCCCCGGGCCGGTCCCCGACCCGGGTACCGGCCAGGGTCCGGCACGGGTTCGACGGACCCCCGGGCCGCGGGATCGTGGGCAGCGGATACCGGCCGGTATCCGTGGCGCGGAGGGGCCGGCGGGCGCCGTGCCCGAACGGCCCCCGCGTGGGGGAGCGGCACCGGCGAGAGACGGGACAGGACGGGCATGGAAGCGAACACCACGGCGATGGTGGGCCGCGAGGCGGAACGGGCGGAGCTCGCGGAGTTCGTGAGGTCCGCCACCGGGCGGGCACTGGTCCTGCGGGGGGAGGCGGGGGTCGGCAAGAGCGCGCTGCTGGAGCACGCCGTCGCGCTGGCCGGGCAGGAGGGCCGCGTCGTCCTGCGGGCCGCCGGCGTGGAGGCGGAGTCCGCGCTGCCCTATGCCGGACTGCACCAGTTCCTCCACCCGCTGCTCTCCGGCACCGCCCGCGCGGACGGGGAGAGCCGGACGGTGTTCGACACCGCGTTCGGCGGAGCCCCGGGGGAGCCGCCGTCCGCCATGGCCCTCGGGATGGCCGTCCTCGGCCTGCCGGCGTTCACCCGCGCCGCACGCCCGCCCCTCCTCGTCCTCGACGACGCGCAGTGGCTGGACGACGCCAGCGCCGACGTCTGCGCCTTCGTCGGCCGGCGCCTGGCCGGCGGCCCGGTGAAACTGCTGGTCGCGGTCCGCACCGACACCGCCTCGCGCTGGGACGCCGCCGCGCTGCCCGAACTGCCGGTCCCCGCCCTCCCCGACGAGGACGCCGCCCGCCTGCTGGACCACCGGTACCCGGACCTCGGCCGGCGGCTGCGCCGGGTCGTCCTCGCCCAGGCCGGGGGCAACCCGCTGGCCCTGCTGGAACTGCCCGCCCACCTGGGGGACCGGGCGGGCGGCCTCCCGCCCGAGGACCTGGCCGGACCGCACGGCGTGCCGCTGTCCCGGCGGCTGCAACGGCTCTTCGACACCCGCATCGCGGCCCTCGACGAGCGCGAGCGGGCCGAGCTCCTGAGGGGCGCCCTCGACGGCGCCGGAACCCCCGGCGGCGCGGACGCCGTCCCCGGCACCCGTTACGCCATGCGCGACGCCGAAGCGGCCGTGGCCTGCGGACTCCTGGACATCGGACCGGCCACCGGCGACCTCGTCTTCCGCCACCCGCTCGTCCGCTCCGCCGTCGTGCAGACGGCCACCGCGCACCAGCGCCGCACCGCCCACCTGGCACTCGCGCGGCTGCACCGGGGGAACCTCGAACGCCGCGCCACCCACCTGGCGGCGGCGACGGCCGCCCCCGACGAGGAGGTCGCCGCCGTCCTGGAGGAGGCGGCCGCCTCCGCGACCCGGCGCGGCGGCGCGCTGACGGCCGTGACCTGGCTGACCCGGGCCGCTGAGCTCAGCGAGAGCCCCGCCGGCCGGTCACGGCGGCTGGCCGACGCCGCCTTCGTCGCCGGCCACGCCGCCCGCCCCGGCCAGGCCCGCCGGCTGGCCCGGGCGGACCCCGCGCCCGGCTCGGCCCAGTCGCCGGCCGCCGTCCTGGCGTCCGCCTACCAGGCGCTCTACCAGGACGGGGACGTCCGCTCCACCCGGCGCCAGGTCTCGGCCGCGATCGAAAGGCTCCGGGACGCCGGCCCGGCCGACCACCGCGCCGAACCCGACGAGGTGCTCACCCGGCTGGTGGTCCTCCTGCTGGCGATCAGCCAGTACGCCGGGGACCGCGCGGGCTGGGAGGGCGCCCACGCCCTCCTCGCCACCATGGACGGCCTCGTCACCGAACGGGCCCGCCTCTACGGCGCCACCTGGAGCGATGTGAACCGGCACGGCGCCGACCAGGCAGAACCGCTGCGACGGGCCGCCGCGCGGATACCGGAACTGGAACCCTGGGAAGCCGCCCGGCTGGGGGTGGCCGCCTACCACCTCGACCTCCTCGACACCTGCCGCCCCCACCTCGGGCGCATCGTGGACCACGAGGTGGAGACCGGGGCCGTGGCCGCCGGCATGGTCATGCTCCACCTGATCACGCTCGACGACACGGCGGCCGGGGCCTGGGACGCGGCCGAGCGGACCGGACAGCGCGTCCTGGACCTGGCGGTCGAGCACGGCCACCACCTGTTCGCCGCCCAGAGCCGCGCCTACCTCGCCCAACTGGCCGCCCTGCGCGGCCGGGCCGGGCGTGCCCGCGACCTGTGCGCCGAGGTGGACGCCTGGGCCCGTCCGCGCGGACTGGGCTTCCTGACCCAGCTCACCGACGCCGCCGCCGCGACCGCCGCGCTGGGGGCCGGCGACCACGAGACCGCCTACCACCACGCCGTCCGCATCACGCCCCCGGGCACGTTCCGGCCGTACGCCTACCAGGCCCCGCGCACCCTCCTCGACCTCGTCGAGGCGGCCCGGCACACCGGACGCGCCGAGGAGGCCCGGGCGCACGCCCTGGCCGCCCGCGACGCCGGCCTGCCGGCCGTCTCGCCCCGCCAGGCCCTGACCACCTGCGGCGCGCTCGCGATGACCGCCGAGGACGAGGGGGAGGCCGCCGCGATGTTCGCCCGCGCGGAGTCCCACCCGGACGCCGCCCGCTTCCCGTTCGAGCTGGCCCGCATCCGCCTCGCACACGGCGACCGGCTGGGCCGCGTCCAGGGCCCGGACGCGGCACGCCGCCAACTGGCCCTCGCGGCCGAGGCGTTCGAGCGGCTGGGTGCGGCGGGCTGGACCGAGAGGGCCCGGGCCGCCCTGCGAGCGACCGGGGAACCCTCCCGCGCCTCGACGCCCCACCCGTCCCCGCTGACCTGGCAGGAGCGCCGCATCGCCGACCTGGCGGCCAGCGGCCTGACGAACAAGGAGATCGGCCGGCGGATGCACCTGTCGCCGCGCACCGTCGGCTCGCACCTGTACCGCGCCTTTCCCAAGCTGGGCATCACCACCCGGGCGGCACTGCGCGACGCGCTGACCCGGACGGAGGCGGTCTCGCCGTCCTGAGGGCCACCGCCGGGTGAAACAGCGTCAAATGACTGAAGCGCGCCGCCGATGACGCGGGGAGAGTGGGAGGGCCAGTGCTCCTCCGGGAAGGAACGGACATGATCGACAGGCGTACGGTCACCAAGGCCATCGGTCTCGGGGCCGCAGGAGCCGCCCTCCCGGCACCGGCCGGAGCGGCGACGGCCGCGGCCGGGGCGCCGGCGACGGGCCCCCGGGGCGGGAACAGCGGCGGGAACCCCAGTGGGAACAGCGGCTTCGCCGCGCTGAAGCAGGTCCGGGCCGGAGTCCTCGACATCGGCTACGCCGAGGCCGGACCCGCGCACGGACCCGTCGTCATCTGCCTGCACGGCTGGCCCTACGACATCCACGCCTTCGCCGAGGTGGCACCGCTGCTGGCGGACGCCGGCTACCGGGTGATCGTCCCGTACCTGCGGGGCCACGGCACCACCGCCTTCCTGTCGCCGAAGACCGTCCGCAACGGGCAGCAGTCCGCGGTCGCCCTGGACGTCATCGCCCTGATGGACGCCCTGAAGATCCCCCAGGCGGTCCTGGCCGGCTTCGACTGGGGCTCGCGGACCGCGGCCGTCGTCGCCGCGCTGTGGCCGCGGCGGGTCAAGGCCGTGGTGCCGGTGAGCGGCTACCTCATCACCCACCTCCCCTCCCAGCGGACCCCGCTGCCGCCCAAGGCCGAGCACACCTGGTGGTACCAGTACTACTTCGCCACCGACCGGGGCCGCGCCGCGATGGAGACCCGGGGCAACCGGCACGACCTGTGCCGGCTCGTGTGGGAGGAGACCTCCCCGACCTGGCGGTTCGACGACGCGACCTTCGAGCGGACGGCCACCGCGTTCGACAACCCCGACTACGCCGCCATCGTGATCCACAACTACCGCTGGCGGCTGGGCCTGGCCGACGGCGAACGCCGCTACGACCGCTACGAGCGGCTGCTCGAGGCGCGGCCGGCCATCACGGTGCCGGCCGTCACCCTGGACCCGGCCCTCGACCCGTTCCTGCCGGCGACCGACGGCACGGCGTACCGGCACCTGTTCACCGGCCCGTACGAGCACCGCGTCCTGGCGGGCGTGGGGCACAACGCTCCGCAGGAGGCGCCGGAGGAGTTCGCCCGCGCGGTGGTGGACGCCGACCGCCTCTGAACCGTGAGGCGACGCCGGCGGCGGTCACCCGGCGGCCAGGGCCCCCTCGATCTCGCGGCGCGAGGAGACCCCCAGCTTGGTGAAGACCTTGCGCAGGTGCCATTCGACCGTGCGCGGGCTGAGGAACAGCTGCGCGCCGATCTCCGCGTTCGGACGTCCGGTGGCCGCGAGCCGGGCGATCCGGGCCTCCTGCGCCGTCAGGACCGTCGGGCCGGGGGTCCGGGCGCGGACCGTCTCACCGGTGGCGAGCAGTTCGCGCCGGGCCCGTTCGGCGTACGCCTCCATGCCCATCGCCGAGGCCGCCGCATGCGCCGCGCGCAGTTCGGCCCGGGCGTCGGAGCGGCGGTTGCGGCGGCGCAGCCATTCGCCGTACAGCAGCCGGGTCCGCGCCTCGAACACGCCGAGCCCGCCCCGCCCGAAGTGGTCGGCGGCCTCCCGGTAGCGGTCCTCGGCCCGCTCGGGAGCCCCGGTCAGGGCGTCGGCGACGGCCTGCGCGCCCAGGGCCCACGGGGTCCCGGCCCGCCCCCAGTCGGCCAGCCGCTCGCGCGCCAGGGCGGCGGTCTCCGGACGGCCGGCCCGGGTCGCGGCCTCGACGAGCTCGGCGGACGTCCAGTGGTGCACGACGAGGTCGCGGTACTCCCCGCCCCGCAGCGCCGCCTCCATGGCCGCCGCGTAGTTGCCCAGGCCGTTGTGGAGCGCGGCCCGCGCGCACGCCGCCATGCCGGTGAGACGGCCCAGGCCGCGCCGTTCGCCCTCCCGTTCCATGGCCCCGATCCGTTCCAGCGCCGGCCGCTCCCGCCCCTGGTAGGCGCTGAGCAGGGCCGTCGAGACCATGCTCGTCGCCACCCCCGCCGCATCGGCGGCGGCCGGCGCCTCGGCGAGCAGGTCCCGGGCCTCGGCGAAACGTCCGGCGTAGCACAGCGAGGCGGCCCGGTAGGGGAGCGCCGTCGAGAGGACCGACAGCGCGCCCGTCGTCCGGGCGAAGCGCACCGCCCGGCCGGTGATGTCCAGCCAGGTCTGGAGGTCGCCCAGTTCCACGGCCGCGTTCGCGGCCGGCCACAGGACGGCCAGGTCCTCGTCGCGGGTGAGCGAGCGCAGCGCCCGCGCCAGGAGCGGGAAGGCGGCGGCCGGTCCGTCCTCGGTCCAGGTGACGAGGGCCCGCAGGAAGACCCCCGCCGTCTCGTCGCCGGGCGGCAGCGCGCGTGCGGCCGCCGCCGCCCGGCGCAGTCCGCCCTCGTCGTGCCGGCCGGCCCAGATGGCCGCGCCGAACGCGGCCAGGCAGGTCTCCCGTGCGGCGGGCCGGTCCAGGGGCATGAGGCGGGCCGCCGCGTCGAGCAACGGCTGTACGGCGCCGAGCCCCGGGTCGGTCATCGCCGACGCCTTCGCCCGCAGCCGGCTGGCGTGGGCCGACTGCAGCGGGTCCAGCGGCCCCAGTTCGGCGGCGGCCAGCAGATCGGGCACCCGGGCCGGTACGGCCGCTGCGAGGTGGGCCGCCGCGGCGGACAGGGCCCTGCGTGCCCGCTCCTTCGGGTCGGGGGTGAGCGCGGCGGCACGTTCCAGGAAGGCGGCCGCGGCCGCCCGTCCGCCGCGCGCCAGGGCCCGGTCGGCGGAGCGCTCCAGTTCGGCGGCCACCTCCTCGGCCGGCCCGACCGCGGCGTGGGCCCGGTGCCAGGCCCGCCGGTCGGGGTCGCGCCCGGCGTCGGTGGCCTCGGCCAGCGCCCCGTGCGCGGCCCGGAGCGAGGCCGCGTCCGCACCGCGCCAGACGGCCGAACGCACCAGCGGGTGCCGGAACCGCACCGGGGCGCCCAGACTGATCAGGTCAGCCGCCTCGGCCGCCGCCGCGGCCTCGATCCCGATGCCGAGCAGACGCAGCGCGTGCCACAACAGCGGTGCGTCGCCGACCGGTTCGACCGCCGCGACCAGCAGCAGGGCGCGGGTGTCGGCCGGCAGCGCCTCGACCCGCCGGCGGAAGCCCTCCTCGACCCGGGACGCCAGCGGGCCCGTGCCGGGCCCCGCGAACCCGAACGCCAGCTCCACCGGCGACAGGTCCCGGGGCAACTCCAGCAGGGCGAGCGGGTTCCCGCCGGTCTCGGCGACGATCCGGTCCCGTACCCGGGCGTCGACCGGCGACGCGAGCGCCCCGTCGAGCAGGGCGCGCGCGTCGGCGTCGGCCAGCCCCCGCAGCGTGAGGTCCGGCAGGCCGGCGAAGCCCTCCGTCCCCTCCCCGTCGGCGGTCCGCTCGGCGAACACCAGCGCCACGGACTCGGCGTCCAGCCGGCGTCCGACGAAAGCCAGGATCCGCTGCGACATCAGGTCCAGGCACTGGGCGTCGTCGACCAGGCACACCAGCGGTGACCCGGCCGCGGCCTCGGCGAACAGGCCGAGGACCGCCAGCCCGACCAGCAGCATCTCCGGCGGGCGCCCGGCGCTGAGGCCGAACGCCACGCGCAGAGCGTCCTGTTGGACCGGCGGCAGCCGGTCGAGATGGGACAGCAGAGGGGCGCACAGGCGCTGCAGCGCCGAGTAGGCGAAATCCGACTCGGCCTCGACCCCGGCCGCGGACACGGTCTGCCACGGGGCGGCCCGCTCGGCCAGCCGGGACAGCAGCGCCGACTTCCCGACCCCGGCCTCACCCCGCAGCACCAGCACCCGGCTGCGCCCGTCCCGCACATCGCGCAGCAGCTGGTCCAACGCCTCCAGTTCGCGGTTCCGCCCGAGCAGCCGGCGTGTCGCGTGGTGGGGCATGGGGCCTCCGGGTAGGGGTTCCTCCCGGAGGAGCTCCACCCCATCCTACGGACATCCCGCCCCGCTGACCTGCATGGATCCGGTCAGACCCGGGGAAGCGCCGTCGGCCGCGCGGCCCCCTGCACGGCGCTCGTCCCCCGCGTTTCAGCAGTACTTGAAGGAGCTGATCCTGTCGTTGATCCACGAAGGCACGGAAGGCCACTTCTCCCGGGGGCCGATCCTGAACTGCAGGCCGCCGTAGTCGTTGTGCTCGTAGAAGCAGATCGCGCTCCCGGTGTTGTTCACCACGGACGAGGCGGTGTCCTGCATCCCCGTCCACAGCGCACCGTCGCGCCGCAGCTTCCCCATGTCGCCGATGTTCTGGTTCGACGCGATCGCACCGAACTTGGAGCCGCCGGTGGCGCCGACGAAGTCGTTCTCGGACCACAGGCAGACCTGGTTGGCGGGGCACGCCCCGGCGCCCTGCCCGATGCCGAGGAGCACGGAGGCGTTCGCCGAGACCGCCGCGGTCATGACCAGCCCGGCGACGGCGGCGGCACCGACCGCGAACCGTGCCGTTTTCCTGCGCGTATTCATCATCATCCGTTCAGATCGAGGAGGGGCCGGTCAGCAGTACTTGAAGGAGCTGATCCTGTCGTTGATCCAGGACGGGACGGACGGCCACTGCTCGTGGGGCCCCACCTTGAACTCCAGCCCGCCGTACCAGTTGTTCTCGTAGAAGCAGACGCTGCTCCCCGTGTCGTTCACCACGGACGACGTGACGTCCTGCATGCCCTTGTCCCCGGTGGAGGTACGCGCCAGCTTGCCCATGTCGCCGACGTTCTGGTTCGCGGCGAACGAGCCGAACTTGTGGTCGTAGACGAACTTCCCCTGGATGAAATTGCCCTCCGACCACAGGCAGACGTATCCGTTGGGGCACGACCCGGCCCCGTGGCCGATGTCGGAGACGGTGGCCGCGTTCGCGGACGTCGCCGTGGCCGCCATCAGGCCGGCCGCGGCGACCGCCGACAGCGCGAGCGTCTTGATCCGGTGCTTCGTGAAAGACATGTGTTCCTCTTCAGACGTGATGGGTGGGGCCGGATCAGCAGTACTTGAAGGAGCTGATCCTGTCGTTGATCCATCCCGGCACCGACGCCCACTTCTCCCGGGGCCCGACCTTGAACTCCAGGCCGCCGTAGTTGTTGTGCTCGTAGAAGCAGATGCCGCTCCCGGTGTTGTTCACGACCGAGGAGGCGGAATCCTGCATGCCCTTCCAGCGGAACAGCTTGCTCTCGAAGACGAACTTCCCCATGTCGGAGACGTTCTGGTCCGAGCCCACGGCCCCGAAGTCGTATCCGCCGGCGGGGTTGCCGCGGACGAAGTCGCTCTCGCTCCACAGACACACCCAGTTGGCGGGGCACTTGCCGGACCCCGTCTGGATGTCGGTGAGCACATAAGCGCTCGCGCTCGTCGTCGTCGCCACGACCGCCGCGGTCAGCGTGGCGGCCCCCACCGCGAGCCTCATCGCCGTCCTGCGCGCCTTCATCATGATCTCCTCTGGCCTCTCCGCCGGCCTTCACGGGCCGGGGGTGTCGCCCCGCGGCTTCTGCTCGCGGCGCAACCCCACTGTGCCGAGGGGGCCACACGGACGGCTTCAGTCATCCGACCGCTCTCATGACTGACGCCGCGCCGCCACGGCCCGCGCGGAAATCCGTGGACGCACCCGCGCGAGACCTCGTACCGTGGCACCACGCCACGAGACGAACGGAAGGAGGCGAGTGCCGTGCAGTACACAGCCGTCCCGCGCTCCCTCTTCCGCTGTCCCGGCGTACTGCGTCAGTCCTGACCGGGAGCGCTCCAAGCAGCCTGTATCCCGGAGGAATCCCATGACCGGCACGGTCATCCGCACGCTCTCCGCGAGCGACGCCCATCTCTTCGACGCCCACCCCGACCCCCTGGGCGCCCGCGAAGCCCATCAGCGCACCCGCTTCCGCTCCGACTGGAAGCGCGTCGCCCTGCGCGACGGCGAGGTCGTCGCGCGCGGCGCGTGGTGGGGCGGCCCCGACGACCCGGAGCCCGTCAACATCAACTGGTTCGACGTGGCCGAGGGCGAGGAGGAGGCCGGAGCCGAACTCCTGCGCTCCGCGCCCTGGCGGGTCGAGCTGGAGATCAACCTGCCCGGCGGCTGGCGGGACCGCCCCGACCTGCGGTCCGCCGCCGAATCGCGCTTCACGGCCGCTCGAGCCGCTGGGTACGAACTCCTGGTGGAACGCCTCCTGTACCGCTGGACCCCGGAACGGGGCCTGCCCGAGCGGCCCGGACGCCTGTGCTTCAGCGCCGAACCCGACGACGCCGTCTTCTTCGAGGCCCTGCGCCGCATCCACTCCGCCACCCTGGACGCCCACACCCTGAAGGCCGTCGAGGAGGGCGGCCTCGACCAAGCCGCCCAGGAGGAACTGGACTTCTTCCACTGGTGCCCCTCGCCACGGGAGTGGTGGCAGACCGCGCACACCCCGGAGGGCGACCTGGCCGGCATCCACATCCCGGCCCACAACCCCTCCGGTCCGACCATCGGCTTCATCGGCGTCGTCCCGGAACAGCGCGGCCGCGGCTACGCCTACGACCTCCTCGCCGAATGCACCCGCTTCCTCGTCGAGCAGGGCGCGGAGTCCGTCACCGGCGCGACGGACCGGGCCAACCTCCCCATGGCGGCGAACTTCGCCAAGGCCGGCTTCCCCGTCGTCAGGGAACGCATCAACTTCCACCCGACGGTCCGATAGACCCAGGCCGTTCCCTGCGGGGTCCGGGGACGGGGACCGGGTCCGCGCGGTCGGCTCCACCACCGCGCGGACCCATCGGCGCGTCGGAAGAAACCAGTTGGGTAGGATCCGCCCCAACTGTCACCCTGGCACGATGCTGCTCAAGCTGACCGGCTCCAGTTGTTCCGGCAAGACCACGCTCGCCAACGCCGTGGGTGAACGCCTTGAGAAGGCCGTCGTGCACGACTTCGACGAACGCGGCGTGCCGGAAGGCGCCGACGGTCCATGGCGCAACCGCATGACCGAGATGTGGGTGCGTCGCGCGCTGGCATACCAGGGCCACGGGCATGATCTCCTGCTGACCGGCCAGTCCCCGCTGGGGGAGGTCCTGGCGGCGCCTTCCGCACCACTGCTGGACGGGATCGCGGTATGTCTGGTCGATGTGTCCGACGAGATGCGGCGCCGGAGACTCGGCCACCGCGACCCCGGCCGGTGGGACCCGCCTGCGGTCGATGCGTTTGTCGGATGGGCCGACTGGCACCGCAAGCACGCGGCGGACCCCCGGTATCGGCCCGACGTCGTCATCAACGACAGCTGGCCGGAGATGGCCTGGCAACGCTGGACCGAGTGGACGGCCGACGACCGCCGATGGTCCACCCTGCTGATCGACACCACGGACCAGCGCATCACGGACTCGGCGGACCAGATCGCGCAATGGGTCGCCGAACAACGTGAGGCCCTCCGATCCGGCGGGCTCGCACTGTCCCGAGGCTGGCCGGATCAGACATCCTCTGAGGCCGACCCCACCTCTTGATCCCTTCTCGCAACAGGCCCTACAGGCGAGGTGCCGGATCAGCACCTGCCCTCGCCGGAGTCACAGCAGGGGCGGGCGGCCCGCGGCGGTCAGGCGGAGGGCGGTGCGCCACCTCATCGGGCGGCGGTCCTGGCCGTGGCGGCCCGCCCACCCTTCGCGGAAGCCGCGGAGGGACTCCCCGGCGCCGCCGCCGCGGAGGGCGCGCAGGGCGGTGGCGGTGGTCCACACGAACAGGTACGCGGGGATGAGGGGGGCGGGCAGGTTGCGGTAGGCGGCCCAGACGCGGTTGCGGGCGGCGAGCCGGTGGAAGAGGGCGTGCCGCGTGGGCTGGGTGAGGGGGTGGTGCATGCGGATCCCGGCGGCGTACCAGCCCGTGTGCCCCTGGTCCCACAGGCGTTGGGCCAGGTCGAGGCCCTCGTGGTAGAGGAAGAAGCGATCGGCCCAGCCTCCCGCCCGCTCGAAGGCCGCGCGGCGGATGAGGACGACCCCTTCCGTCATGGTGGTGACGGTGCCGGGCCGTTCCGGGTGGCCGGAGCGCAGCCGGGGGATCCAGCGGCGGGGGGTGGTGCGGTCGTCGGGGCCGGTCAGGCGGGGCAGGACGTAGGCGGCCCGCGGGTGTCGCCCGGCCTCGGCGACCAGGCGGGCGAGGACGTCCGGCCGGGGGAAGGTGGCGTCGTTGTCGAGGAAGAAGAGGTGGTCCGATCCTTGGCCGTCCTCGGCGAGGGCCCGGGCGCCGAGGTTGCGGCCGGCGGGGATCCCGAGGTTCTCCGGGAGGGCGAGGGTCCTCGCCCCGGCGGGGACGATGGCAGGGGCGCAGCCGTTGCCGACGACGCAGATCCGCAGTTCGACGCCGGTCTGGGCGAGGAGGGTGGCCTGGGCTGCGGCCTCTTCGGCCGGGCGGTCGTTCATGGTCAGCAGGACGACGTCGACGCGGGGCAGGGGCACGGTGTTCTCCTCGGGAGCGGCGCCCGTGCACGCGGCCGGGTTCGGCCGGGCAAGGGTGTTCACGTCCATGGTGCCGGGGACGCAGGTCAGCTGCTCGGCGTCCCGGACGAGATGCGGGGCGAGTCCAGTGTGACCGCCGCGTCCGACGACCACCGCCATGGGCCCGGCCCGCCGCTCCGGCCGCCCGCCGTGCTCACGCCCGTGCCGCCAGCAGGCGCGCGGCACCGTCACCCAACAGACGTACTCCCGCGCCGTGTCCGACCGCGACCGGGTCGGTGGCCGGGCCGGTCGTCACCGCGCGCAGCGGAGCTCCGCCGGCCGGATCGAGGACGATCGCGTGCACCGTGAGGAGCCCGGTGGTTTCGTCGACGGCGGCGTGGACGGAGGCGGCGGTCAGGCAGCCGCCCTTCAGGGCGGCCAGGGCGGCGCGTTCGGCGTCGAGGAGGACGCGGGTCGGGGCGTGGCCGAGGGGGGTGAGGAGGCGGGCGGTGGCCGGGTCGTCCGTGCGGTGCTCGACGACGACGATGCCGGCGCCCGCGGCCGGGAGCCACACCGTGGGGTCCAGGATCTGCGAGGCGCGGTCGGCGAGGCGGAGGCGGCGCAGGCCGGCCAGGGCGGCGATCATGGCGTCGGCGCCGAGGGTCCCGGCGTCGAGCGCGTTCAGGCGGGTGTCGGCGTTCCCTCGGATCGGGACGGGCACGAGGTGGGGGTGGAGGGCCTTGAGGAGCGCGGCCCGTCGGGGTGCGCTGGTCCCGACGCGGGTGCCGGGCGGCAGGTCTTCCAGGCCGGTCGGCGGCCGGCCCGCGGGGAGTACGAGGACGTCGCGGACGTCCTCGCGGGGCAGGACGGCGCCGACCGTGATGCCGGGGGCGCGGTCGTGGGGGCCGGGGACGTCCTTGGCGCAGGCGATCGTCGAGTCGACCCGGCCGTCGAGGAGGTACCGGTCGGCCCGGCGGGTGAAGGCGCCCTTCCCGCCGATCTCCGCGAGGGGCCCGTGGTGCCGGTCACCCTCGGAGACGATCTCGACGACGTCGAGGACCGCCTCCGGGTGGCGGGCGCGGAAGGCGCCGGCGAAGCGGCCGGTCTGCTCCAGGGCCATGGGGCTGGGCCGGGTCCCCAGCCGGAAGGGCCGGGTGGTCGTGCTGAAGGTCATCGTGCTCCGCTTTCGGCTACGGGTGGTGGGGTGGCCGCAGGCGGTGAGGCCTGCCGCCGGCAGCGCGGGCAGCGCCCCCTGCAGACGGCCGCCGGCGCTCCCGGTACCGGGTACGGGCCCCATCGCGCGGATTGACGGCGTACTGCCCGTTGGAGGTGATCTCCGCCGGCGGTGGCGGCGGAGGCGGCGCGTCGGCCTGCGCTTCGTATGCCTCGGACGTGGTCACTTCGGCCCCTGGATCGCCGATCGCATGCTGTCGTCAGCTCAACGACGACCCCTGATCCCTCGAACACACCTCATTCGGTCGGCCCGGAAACGCCGGGATACGGGGCGCGGGCGTCCACGGAAACTACACCGACCCGCCTCCCGCAACAGGGCAGCCACAAAGGGAGGTTGGCCGAATCGCCGAGGGTCGCACCAACACCCCGGACCGGTGCCCGCCTTCGAACAGCCCGTCCCGACGGAACCGGCCTCCGGGCCGGAGCGGGGATGGCGGAGGCCGCGCGCATCGAGGGAATGACACAGTGGTGCGCCCGACCGCCCGACCGCCCAACCCCTCAACCGCCCGATCGCCCCCCCGCACAGAGGACATCACCCGATGCGCACCACCCCCACCGAGGGCACTGACGAGCAGGTCGTACGGACCGGGGGCTGCCGCTGCGGCCTGATCCGCTTCACGGTCACGGGCCCGGCCGACTACCCCCACACCTGCAGCTGCCCGGACTGCCAGAGGCTCGGCGGCGGACCGGTGATGTGGTGGGCCGGCTTCCCGCACGACCGCATCACCTGGTCCGGCTGGGACGAGATCCGCTGGTACGAGACCTTCGCCGGGGAGGCCCGGCGCGGCTTCTGCCCCGACTGCGGCGCCCGCCTCGCCGCGATCGACAGCGACGTCCCCGACCTCGGCATCAACGTCACCGCCCTCGACGACACGAGCGGCGCCGACCTCGTCCCCGTCAACCAGTCCTTCCGCGACACCGCCGTGCACTGGCTGCCCCAGCCGCCGAACGCCCAGGCGGTCGGCCCGACGGGTTGAACGCACCGGAGGTACGCGCCGGTGGTGGGGCGAGGTGCTGGCATCGTAGGGGTCATGACAGCAGGACGAACCACGCCGGAACCGGAAGCCCCGCTGCGCCAGGGGCTCGTGCCTCTGGGTGAGGTGGCGTGCCGGTACCAGGCGGACGAGATACGCCCGGAGGAACTCCCGATGATCGCCGCCGAGGCCCTCGCCGCCGGTATCGACACCCCGGCCCTGTGCGAGCTCGCCGGATGGCCCCGCAACGCGGATCCCCGCGACATCCGGGACGCGTTCGTGCAGGCACTCGCCGAGGCCGGGGTCGGGCTGCCGGATCGGGCCCTGGCACGGCGCCATGCCCTGCGCCGGATGGCGGCGAGGCTGATCAGCGGGGAGGTGGCCCCCGCGGACCTGGCGGCGGACGGCTGGTGGGAGACGGAGGCCGAGACCGAGGCGGAACGATCCTTCGTTTCGCTGATCCCGCAATGCGTCTGCTGCGTCGAGTACACGCTGGGATTCGACGAGCGGACGTGGCCGGCCCGGCTGCGGGACGCCGCCGTCGCCCTGACCTCCGCCCCGTCGGCCGCCCCTGGCTGCTGACCGTCCCGCGCCCGCTCGTCCAGCAGCGGGCGCCGCACCACCGGACGGCGGAGTCCCGGAGGAACGGGGCCGGCCCCGGGACTCCGCTCAGGTCGTCCGGGTGACCAGGACCAGCGGGATCGCCCTGGTGGTCGCCGTGCGGTAGGCGGCGTAGGAGGGCATCGCGGCCACCACGGCCGGCCACAGCCGTTCCGCCTCCGCCGGGTTCGCGCGCCGGGCGAGGGCGGGGAAGGTCTCGGCGGCGACCTGGAGGGTGACGGCCGGGTCGGCGGTCAGGTTCAGGTACCAGGCGGGGTGACGGTCCCCGCCCGCGTTCGACGCCGTCAGCACGTACGCGTCCCCGTCGCGGACGTACGCCAGCGCCGTCCGGCGCAGCAGGCCCGAGCGGCGCCCGCGGGTGGTCAGCAGCAGGTCCGCCATCCCGGGGCGCGGCCGTCCGGCCGTCCGCTCGAAGCGGCGGATGTGGTCGGCGACCCACGGGGCCGGGCTGTCGGTGACCGGCTCGGCGGTCATACGGCCGCCGCCCCGGTCACGCCCGCGTGGACGGCGTGCAGGGTCGGGGCCGCCGCCTCGTCGAGGACGGCCTCGGCGAAGCCGGCCGGGGTGATCCGGCTGTCCGCGTCGGCAGGGGCGTACGCGTAGCCGTCGGCGTCGCCCGGCGCGCGGTCGTGGTCGAAGTCCCCGGCCGGAGACAGCACCACCCAGTCCAGGGTCCCGGGCGCGGCGGCCCGCAGCGCCTCGGTGCCCGCGCCGTGGCCGACGTAGAACTCCCGCCACTCCTGTGGGTACCCGGGGGTGTCCATCAGCGGGGTCCCGCCCGCCGTGGGCAGCACGGAGGCCAGCCCGACGGACACCAGCCGCCGCACCCCCGCCCCAGGGAGCCCCGCCGCCATCGCCCGCGCCACGGCCGGGAAGAACTCCCCGGGCGCCGCCTGGGCGTCGTACACCGAGACCACCGCCGCGTCGTGCCCCGCCGCGAGCCGTGCCACGTCCGCCGCCGAGGCCGCGTCCCCGTCGGCCCGGCCCACCGCGGTCACCTCGATCCCGCGCGCCCGCGCCGCCTCGACGACGGCCCGGCCGATACGCCCGGCGGCGCCGAAGACGATGAGGCGGATGGGGGTGCCGTTGGTATCGCTCTTGTCGCTGTTGAGATCGCTGTCGCTGTCGTTCGTCATGGCGGTGAGCGTAGGGAAGGGGGTGGTTACCGATCGGATACCGGCCTACGGTGGTGATCATGACGCAACCGCCCCTGGACCCCGAGATGTTCGACCCCGTCTGCCCCTCGACGCTGGTGCCTTTCCGCGTCGGGGACAAGTGGGCCCCGCTCGTCCTGCGCTGCCTGGAAGGCGGCCCGCGCCGTTTCTCTGAGCTCAAGGTCCCCCTGCGGGGGATCACCGCCAAGTCCCTGACGCAGTCCCTGCGCGGGCTGGAGCGCGACGGGTTCGTCGTACGGGAGGAACAGGGCGGATACGCCCTCACCGTCCTCGGCCGCGGCCTGCTGGGACCGCTGGACGCGGCGTGCGCGTGGACGCGCGAGCACTGGGACGAGCTCATCGACGCCAGGGAGGCGGGCCTGGCGGCCGTGCCGCAGGCGCGGTAGCCGTGGGGCGGGTCTGCAGACCGGTCAGGATTCGAGAAGCCCCGACCACCGTGCCGCCCCTAGGGTGATGGCCATGGCGACCCAGGAGAAGACCACGAAGTTCCGGACCCACGTCGAGCCGCCCGAGCCCATGCGGGGTCTGGAGGTCCCGGCCGCGGTGGTGGCCGCGCTCGGCGGCGGCGCGCGGCCGCCGGTGACGATCACGGTCAACGGGCATACCTGGAAGAGCCGGATCGCCCTGCTGCGCGGCCGCCAC
The DNA here is from genome assembly GCF_040684675.1 of Streptomyces sp. NPDC089915. Lineage (NCBI taxonomy): Bacteria > Bacillati > Actinomycetota > Actinomycetes > Kitasatosporales > Streptomycetaceae > Streptomyces > Streptomyces sp. NPDC089915. The sequence goes on from NZ_JBFBGN010000002.1 coordinate 25,229, forward strand.
CTGCTCGGCCTCAGCCACGCCAACCGGCAGGCCGCGGGCGTCGCGATCGGCGACGAGGTCGAGGTGGAACTGGAACTCGACACCGAGCCGCGCGTCGTCGTCGAGCCCGCCGACTTCGCCCGGGCACTGGACGCCGACCCGCTCGCCCGCGCCGCCTACGAGGACCTCTCGTACAGCCGCAAGCGCGAGCACGTGCACGCCGTCGAGAGCGCCAAGAAGCCCGAGACGCGGCAGCGGCGCGTCGAGAAGGCCATCGCCGCCCTGCGGGGCTGAGTCGGCGGGGCCGATTCCGCTCTTGTGGGGTCCCGGGGCACACGGGAACGCTGTTGGCCCCACCAGTGGCATATTCGATCCCGCAGGAGGCAACAGCCATGTCCTTCGGACACACCGCCGTCGGCGCCCTCGTCACGGGGATCTTCCTCATGGCCCCGTCCACGCACCCGGCAACGGCCGCCACCGCCCCGGCCACGCCCCTCCCGCCCGGCTGCACCGGCAGCGCCTTACCCGGCGGCGGCGCCCACATCGTCTGCACGCAGGGGCTCCGCCAGGCCGACGGGCCCCTCAACGGCACCGGGCGGGCGGACGTCATCGAGGTGCGGGGCGGCGACGCCCACCTGAACGGCGCGGTCAACGGCCTCGGCGGTGACGACGTCATCATCGTCGACCGGATCAGCGCCGGCGGCGACTCCTCCGAGATCCGCGGATCCATCGACGGCGGTGACGGGGACGACCGCATCACCGTCACCGACACGGACCGGTTCAGCGCCGAGGGCCCCATTCGCGGAGGCGCGGGCGACGACACCATCACCACCGGCGACATCTCGTTCCGCGGGCTCGTCGACGGCGGCCCCGGGAACGACACCATCACCACCGGCCGGGTGCACGGCACCGACGTCGACGGCGGACCGGGCGACGACATCCTCCGCCTGACCGCCTACGTCGTGCCCGAGTACGACACCACGAGCAGGCTCCACGGCGGACCCGGCGACGACATCCTCACCGTCGGTACGCTCGGCGGCCCGCTGAGGGGCGGCCCCGGCCGGGACGTGATCACCGTGGACGGGATCAACCGCCCGGCGTCCCGCCTGCCGAGGCCCGTCGTCATCGACGGCGAGGAAGGCGACGACGTCATCCGCCTCGGGCCGCTCGGTGCCAACGAGCCCGACCAGGAGCGGGCCGCCTCCGTCCGGGGGAGCGCCGGCGCCGACCTCATCGAGGTGCCCTCCGTCGGCCGGGCCCGCAGCGCCGACGTCTCCGGCGGCGAGGGCGACGACGTCATCCAGGGCCCCGGGGCACGCCCACCGTGGTCGGCCCCCGGGGCACCGTCGACGGCGGCGGCGGCGACAACCTCTGCCGCACCGAGCGGCCCTCGGGTGGCACCGTCGTCAACTGCCGGGCGTAGCGAGCCTGGAAGCCGCGACGACCACGACCACGACCGCCGCCGGCCTGGATGCGTGCCGCTACCCGAGCGGGCTCAGGCCGGGGAGCCCGGGAGAGCGCGTGCCACCCGGGTCAGTACGCGAAGCTGGACCTGCCGTTGGTGGCGGCCGAGACATGGCTGATGTCGCTGCCGGCGGGGAGGGAGACGGTCGGGGCGGCGGATGAGACCAGACTGCCGTTGCCGAGCTGCCCGTTGGCGTTCGCACCCCACGCGACCACGGAGCCGTTGTCGAGTGCGGCGATGGTGTGGTCCGGGCCGCCGGCGATCTCCTTCACGCCCTGGACGGCGTCGATGGGGACCGCGGTGGTGCGGTCGTCGGTGTAACCGTCGCCGAGCTGACCGGAGTTGTTGTCCCCCCAGGCTTTCAGGCTGCCGTCGTCCAGGATGGCGAAGCTGCCGTTCGTGGTCGCCGCGACCTTCGCGACGGAGTCGAGGTACTGGACGGTGACGGGTACGGCGCTCTGCGCCCTGCTGTCGTTGCCCAGCTGGCCGTCGCTGTTCTTGCCCCACGCCTTGACGGTGCCGTCGGCGGCCAGGGCCAGGACGTGGCCGCAGCCGACCGAGATGCCCACGACGTCGGTGAGGGCCTTGACCTGTTTGGGGGTACTGCTGTTGGTCTTGTCGTCGTCGTTGCCGAGGCGGCCGTCGGCCGCGGAGCCCCAGGCCCAGACGGTGCCGTTGTCGCGCAGGGCGACGCTGAAGTCGCAGCCGGCGCCGACGTCGACGACCCGGTCGAGGCTCTGCACCGGCACCGGGGTCCGCTGCACCCCGCCCGGGTCGGCCCCCGCCACGCCGTTGCCGAGTTGTCCGGACGTGTTGCTCCCCCAGGACAGGACACGGCCGTTGCGTACGGCGAGGGCGTGGTTGAGGCCCGCGGCGACGTGGCTGATCCCGGAGAGGCCGGCGACCGCGGCCGGGGCGGCCTGGGCGGTCGTGGTGCCGTTCCCGATCTGCCCGGAGGTGTTGGAGCCCCAGGACATGACGGTTCCGTCCTTGAGTAGGGCGACGGCGAACGCCGTGCCGGGGGTGGCGGTGGTGCCGCTGCCGGTGCCTTCCGCTCCGCCCGCTCCGAGCTCCTGGACGTCCTGGCGGGCGATGCCCAGGACGTTGGCCGGGGTGAGCTGCTGGACGGTGTTGCCGTTGCCGAGCTGTGAGCCGGTGTTGCTTCCCCAGCTGCGGACCCACGGATCGCTGCTGTCCGCGTGTGCGGTGAGCGCGGACGTGGCGAGGGCGGTGAGGGTGAGCGCGGTGGTCAGGGTGGCGGTGGTGGTGCGGTTGCGTGGCATGCCGGGGCCTTTCGACGGATCGGGTGGGGTGCCGGTGGTGGCCGTGTCAGTAGGCGTAGGAGGTGTTGCCGCCGAGCGAGGCGGTGACGTCCTTGATCGCGGAGCCCTCGTCGAGGATGTCGACAGGGGTGTAGCGGGGGGTGGTGGTGCCGTTGCCGAGCTGGCCCTCGCTGTTGTCGCCCCAGGTGAAGACCCTGTCGGCGGTGACGGCCATGCCGTGGCGCGCGCCGGCCGCCATGTGCTGGACGCCTTCCAGGCGGCGGATCTCGATGGGCGCGGTGCGGTTGGTGCGGAGGGTGCCGCCTGCGAAGTCCTCGTCGGTTTCGAGGAGTTGGCCGTACTGGTTGCTGCCCCAGCCCCAGACCCCGCTGTCGCTGGTCCGGGCGTAGTTGTGGTTGGCTCCGGCGTCGATCTCGACGACGCCCTCCAGCCAGTCGACGTCGACGGGCACGCTGGAGGAGGTGGTGCTCGAATCGCCGAGCTGGCCGTAGAGGTTGTAGCCCCAGGACTTCACGGTGTTGTCGGAGGTCCTGGCGAGGGCGTGGTGGCAGCCGGCGTCGACCTCCACGATGTCGTCGAGTCCCTTGACCTTCACGGGTACGGAACTCAGGGCGCGGCTGCCGTTGCCGAGCTGGCCGTGGACGCCGCGGCCCCAGGCGTAGACGGTGCCGTTCTCCAGGAGGGCCAGGCTGAAGTCGCAGCCCGCGGAGATCTGTGAGACGCGGGGCGGCAGTTGGACCCGGTCGGGTACGGTGCGGCTCTCGCCGGTGCGGTTGTTGCCGAGCTGCCCGTAGGCGTTGTTGCCCCATGAGTACACCTGGCCGCGGTCGTCGAGGGCGAGGGCGTGCGAGCCTCCGGCGGCGACGTCCTTGATGCCGCCCAGGCGCGGGACGGTGGCGGGTACGGCCTGGTCGGCGCGGCCGCCGTTGCCGAGCTGGCCGGAGGAGTTGTGGCCCCACGCCTTGACGGTCTTGTCCGTGAGGGCGAGGACGAAGGAGTCGGAGGAGGAGGTGCCGCCCGCCGACATCTTGTCGACGTCGCCCCGGAAGAGGCTGGTCACCGAGGCGGGGGAGAGGCTGTCGGCCATGGAGCCGTTGCCGAGCTGCCCCGTCCGGCCGGCGCCCCAGGCGAGGACGGTCGGATTGCCCTCGTTGGCGGCGGAGGGCGGGGCCGTGGCCGGTACGGCGGCCAGTGCCACGGCCGCGACGGCCGCGGCGGTGGCGAGTGTACGGGGGACTCGGGTGCTGCCGGCTGGACGGGACAAGGTGTCTCCTCGGTGAGGGGGCGGGCGGAACGGCCCCGCGGGGCGACGGGCCTCGGCGCGCGCGGGTCGGGGCGCGGTGCCGGGGCGCGGCGGGTTCCGTGGTGGCCGGGGGATGGGGCAGGGAGTGCGGGCGTGGCGCCCGGGGCGTTGCCGGAGAGGTATCGGCACGCGAGTCAGGGATACCAGCGGATTGTCCGAATGATTCCGGAGCGTGAACGGAATCGGGCGAGCCCACCCGTGCGCCCGCCCTCCGTACGGGTTGCGGTCGCCGGGGCCGGGCCTGGGCCGTCGCGGTGAACCCGTGGTTCGGACGGCGCGTTGGGTCGCGTGCCGCGCCGGACGGGCCGGTTGGCCGCGCCCATCGGGGTGAGCGGATCGCGTCCGCCCGGTGTGCCGGTGCCGCGCGGCGCATCGAACGGGTCCCGCGTGTCGTGGCCCCGTCGGGCCGACCGGGTGGACGCCGTGGGCCGGAGGGCCCCGAATGGCTGTGGATCCAGGGGGTCTTCGCGAGACCCGCACACGATGCGCCGATGAGGTGAGGCGGTACCGCACCCCGCTCGGCGCATGGCACGGAAAGTGACTACTCGTTACTTTGAGTGCGCATCCCGGTCGGTGTCATCCCCCTTGGCCCTCCCCCTTGGCCTCCCCCTTCGCGATCCCCCTTCGTTCTTCCCCCTCGCCCTCCCCGGAGCCGTCATGCCCTCGTCCGTCCGTCCGCCGCGCCCCCTGCGGCTGCTCGCCTCCCTCCTCGCCGCGGCCGCCCTGTCCGGGGCCGCCTCCACGGCGGCCGCGGCGGCGCCTTCGCCCGTACCGCACGCCCGTCCGGCGCCGGGCGACGACGAGGAACCCTGCCCCGGCGGCGAATCGAAACCGTGCGGTGCCGCACCGAAGGAACGCGACGGAGTCGAGGCCGAGCGGAAGGACGTCACCAAGGACGTGGACCAGGCCAAGAAGGACATCGCGCAGGCCAAAGACCAGGCCGAGGAGTGCCCGCCCACGTCGCAGGAGTGCATGACCGGCCTCGTCGCCTCCGGGGACGGGGAGCGCAAGGACCTCGACCGGACCCGCAAGGACGTGGACCGGACCCGGCAGGACGTGGACGCCTACCAGCCCGCCCCCGAGGACAACGCCGGCGGGGCGGTGCGCGGGGCGTGCCCGGCGTTCGCCGCCGGACTGCCCGACGCTCTGACGGCCCCCGGCGGCCCGTTCGCGGGGCCCGGAGTCTGCGAGTTGATGAACCCGTGACCGCCGCCCGACCCCCGGCCCGCCGCCCCGGCCTGCCGGGGGCGACCGTCCTCGGCACGGTCCTCGGCCTGGCCCTGTCCCTCTGCCCGCTCTCCCCGGCCGCCGCCGAACCCCCGCCGAAGGCCCCGGCGGTCCCCGCCGTCAAGGCATTCGACGGCGACAGGCGACTCCCCTCGGCCGACCGCGTCCGCGCCTACTGCGCCGCCCACTCCGGAGACTGCCGCTTCACCATCGACCCCCTCGCCTCCGGCGGCTTCTACACCGCCGTCAAGTCCTTCGGCAACGCCGTGGTCAACTGCACCCGCGACCCCATCACGGTGGCCCGCCAGATCGCCCTGCGCACCAGCAGCTCCGACAACCTCGGCGGCGAGATCACCGGCAAGATCGCCGTCGAGGGCCAGATCAGCGCCACGGGAGAGGTCACCGCGGGGGTCACCGCGAAGGGCAGCGGAGACTTCACCACACCGAACAAGCAGCTGGGTCCCACCGCCACGGTCGGCGCCGAGGCCGGGGTCAACGGCAGCGGGAAGGTGGGCGGCTCGGTCGGCGTCAAGGCGGCCTTCGAGGCGGCGTTCAAACGCACCTACCAGCGCACCTGGGTCACCGAGCAGACCGAGACGACCACCTACACCACCACGGTCCGGTCCGGCGAGGCCCTCTCCTTCGGTGCCAGCGTCGCCATGCAGCGCATCGCCGGCACCCTCACCACCGGCACCGGCCTCAAGGCGAGCGGGATCGTCGTCGACGGCCCCTCCACCGTCAACAACAGCACCTTCATGGCCGACACCTTCCCGGTACCCGCCTCGGTGTGCGACCGCGCGGGCACCAAGGGCAAGAGCGACGTCGAGATCAACGCCGAGGCGGCCCGGCAGATCGCGGAACGGCAGAAGACGAACCAGGCCGCGGCGGAGGGAACCGCCAAGAAGATCACGGCCGTCGGCGACAGGATCGCCGCATGCCCGCCGGGCTCCGCCGCCTGCATGGAGAAGCTCTCCGGCAAGGGCGAGCGCGAGGAGAGCGGCATCAAGGGCATGGCAGACACCGTCACCTCCTTCCGTCCCGAGCCCACCGACAACGCGGCCGACGCCTCCGCCACCGTCTGCAGGAACTACCCCGGCTCCCTGCCGGGCGGCGCCGCCGAGCAGGGCCAGGCACCCTTCCCCGCCTCACGGGTCTGCTCGCTCCTCGGCTCCGAAGCGGCACCCACCGCCCCACGGAAGGGGAACTCCCCGTGAACCGCAAGGCCCTTCGCCGCTCCCGTCTGCTCCTGCCCCTGCTCGCCGTCGGCCTGGCCGTACCACCCGCGGGCCCGGCCGCCGCCGACGCCGGCGCGCGGCCGGGCCCGGGCACCGTGCCCGTCGCCCGGGCGCTCGGCGCCGACGACCGCGAGGTGCGGACCGAGGAGATCGTGGAGTACTGCGGGACCCGGCGCGGTGCCTGCACCTTCCGCATCGACCCGGCCCGCACCCGCGAATACGCCACCGCCGTTACCTCCCTGGGCAACGCGGTCGTCAACTGCACCACCGACCCGATGACCGTCGACCGGACCGTCACCCTCCGAACCGGCAGCTCCGACAACATCGGCGGCGAGATCTCCGGCAGGGCCACGACCGAGGGCACCGTCACCGCGACCGGCGAGGTCACCGCCAACCTCGCCGACGAATCCTCCAACGGCCACAGGACCCCCTACCTCAACACCGGCCCCACCTCGGAGAACGGCACCAGGAACACCGTCTCCAGCGGATCGAGGGAATCCGGCTCCACCAGCGTCAAGCAGGCCTTCGAGACGGCCTACCGGACCACGTACGCCCGGGCCTGGACCACCGAGAACACCGAGACCACCACCTACCGCACCACCGTCAAGCCCTACGACATGCTCGTCTTCGGAGCGAGCGCCGCCATGCGGCGGGTCGTCGGCAACCTCGTCACCGACCAGGGCCAGAAGCTCACCGACGTGGCGGTGGAAAGCCCCTCCATGGTCAACGCGAGCCGCTTCGTCGCCCAGACGTACGCCGTCCCCGACGGCCTCTGCGGACGCAAGCGCCCCGGCGGCGACACCGCCGCCGACGAGGACAACGCCCTTGCCGCCGACGGCAGGCGTCCGGCCCGCTGAGGAGTTCACCGCCATGCCCCGCCCCCTCCGCCCCACCCTGCGCACCCTGGCCGCCGCCGGCCTCCTGCTCCCCTCCCTGCTCGCGGCCGCCGGCGGCGCCGCGGCCGCCTCGGCCGCCACTCAGAACGAAGTCCCCGTCCTGAACGGCGATTTCACCGACCCCGCCATCAAAGGCGACCAGTCCACCGTGGGCCTCAGCCACTGGACCGGCCTCAACCAGCGTTTCTCGGCGGCAGCTTCGGGCCGCACCGACGGGGCGAACGGCGTCGGCCTCTCCAAGGCCGACAACACCCTCTGGCAGCGGCTGCGCGGCGTGCGCACCGGCTCCACGGTCACCGTCGCCTTCGAGGACAGCCCCGCCGTGGCCAAGGAATGCGCCCCCCAGGACGTCGCCGACGGACAGCCCTACACCGTGCACGGCAGCGGCGGCACGGTCCAGCAGATGACGACGGCCCCCGACCCCGGCCGCACGAAGGGCAAGCCGGGAACGGGCCACTGGACCGCGCGCACCTACGTGTTCACCGCCGACGAGAACGAGCCGGTGCTCAGCTTCACCTCGAAGGTCACCGACACCCGCGCCCAGGTCCCCTGCTCACCCATGATCACCAGGGTCCGGGCCGTCGAAGTGCCGGTCCCGGTCGACAAGACCATCGACAAGTACGCCCTGGGCACCGCCGAGGCCTACAAGGACAACGAGAAGGAGGCCTGGCTGCACAACGCCGCCGCCGCGTGCAACGGCGAGAACGCGTGCACCTTCCAGCCCGACCCGCGCCACTCGTTCCGCTACTACGACAAGGCCCGGGTGGTCGGCGAGGCCTTCGTCAACTGCACCCGCAACGCCCTGGACCACAGCCGCACCCTCTCCTACACCGAGCGCGCCCACGACAGCGTCTCCCAGACCTACGCCGCCGCCAACCTCCGCCTCGACGAAGTGGCCCGTCTCCCCACCACCGGAGACCGCACGGAGGACAAGAAGCGGCTCAAGGACCGCCCCATGGCCGCGCAGTTCGCCCTCGCCTACGAGATCGCCTGGCAGCGTCCCTTCCAGTGGTTCAGCAGCGACCAGCGCACGGTCGTGGAGCGCATCCAGCCCGGCGAGGTCAGCTGGGTGGAGATCCAGCCCAGCCGGGAGCGCGTCGAGGGGTGGTTCGTCAGCGGCAAGGACGACTACCGCCTCCACACCGTGATCGACGCACCCTCGCGTGCGGTGCCCGACCGGATCTTCCAGCGCACGGGGCCCATGGCCGAGGCGGAGAAACAGCGCTGCGCCGCCGCCCGCCCGATGACGACGACCCCCGTGGGCGGCGACACCCCGGCCGCGTCCGCCGACAAGGGCCTCCTGGAGATCCCCCCACCGACCGGCCCGAGCGTACGGCCGGGACGCAGTGTCCCCCTGCCGTGACCGGCGAGTGGATGATGGTCCGCTCCCACCTCTACCGCGGCCATCGGGTCAGAGGAGTCTGAAGTCCTTCATCGAGCCTCATGGTGCCCGGCCGCGACGGGACGGGCACCCGGGACGCCCGCCGCGCCCAGTTCCAGACGCCTGCCGGAGAACCCGGACCGCAGCCGGCGGTCGTGGCTGACGACGATCAGGGTCCCGGTGTACGGGGCCAGCGCCGCCTCGAGGTCCTCCACCACCCCCGGCGCCAGGTGGTTGGTCGGCTCGTCGAGGAGCAGCAGGTCGTACGGACCGCCCGCGACGAGCCTGCCCAGCTCCAGCTTGCGCCGCTGCCCCGCGGACAGCTCCCGCACCGGCCGGCCCACCTCGGCCACGCCCAGCAGCCCGAACCGCACCAGGGCCTCCGCGACCTCCTCACCGAACGCCCGCGTCACCGACCGCCGCTCGCCGGACCAGGGATCGTCCTGCCGCAGCAGCCCGACCCGCGCCGGCACCCGTACGCTCCCGTCCCCGGCCGGCACCAGACCCGCGAGCACCTGGAGCAGGGTCGACTTCCCCGCCCCGTTGGGCCCCGTGAGCAGCAGCCGCTCACCCGCCGCCAGCCGGAACGACACCGGGTCGAGCCGCCCCGGGACGGCCAGCCCCCGGACGTCCACCCCGCCGCCGGGGCCGTCGTCGGCGCCGAACCGCCCGGTGAACCGCAAGGGCTGCGGCGGAGCCGGAACCGGATGCTCCGTCAGCCGCGCCAGCCGTTCCCGCGCGTTCCGGATACGGCTCATCGCCCCGTGTGCCCGCGACCGGGCGCGGAACGCCCCGGCGCCGCTGAACGCGGCCGGCGCCTTGCGCGGGATCCGCGCGAGCCGCCCGATGTTGCCGTCGGCCAGCCGCTCCACGCGCCGCGTCTCAGCGGTCCACTCCTGGTACTCCCTCTCCCACCGGGCCCGCGCCGCGGCACGCGCGACGAGATGCCCGGCGTAGCCGTTGCCGTGCCGGTGCACGGCGGACCGTTCGGGGTCGACCTCCAGGATCGCGGTGGTGACCCGGTCCAGGAACCTCCGGTCGTGGGTGACGGCCACCAGCGTGCCGGTGCGCCGCACCAGATGCTCCTCCAGCCATCCGACGGCCTCGTCGTCCAGGTCGTTGGTGGGTTCGTCGAGCAGCAGCAGTTCCGGCTCGGCCGCCAGGACCGCCGCCAGGGCCAGCCGCGAACGCTGCCCGCCGGACAGCGTCCCCAGCACCCGCCCCCGTTCGATCGGCCGCCGCTCACCGAGCCGCCGCAGGACGGCGGCCACCCGCCGGTCGGCATCCCGCCCGCCCCGCACCTCGTACTCGGCGACCAGCCGCCCGTACGCCTCCACCTCCTCGGGGCCGGCCAGGTGCAGCCGCTCCTCGGCGGCCCGGATCCGCCGCTCCAGCTCCCGCAGCCCGGCCAGCGCCCGGTCCACGAGGTCACCGGCCCGCGCCCCGGCCGGCAGCCCGAGCGTCTGGGGGAGGTACCCCACCCCGCCGGGCGCCCGTACACACACCTCACCGGCATCGGCCCGCTCCCGCCCGGCCAGCAGCCTCAACAGCGTCGACTTCCCCGCCCCGTTGTCCCCCACCACCCCGACCCGCTCCCCGGGCCGCACCGAGAACCCGACCCGGTCCAGTACCGCCCGGGTGCCGTACCGCTTGCCGACCCCGTCCAGCACGACCTGACCCTGACCACCTGAAGCACGCAAAGACGACCAACCCCTTTTGCAAGACGAACCGTTCCGTCTCGTCAAACTCTAGATCAGCGCCCCGCCCCCAGCAAGACGTTTCGTCTCGCCTAACCGGCCGGGAGGTCGGTGTCGGTGTCGGTGTCGGTGAGGAAGTGGACGACGTGCGGTTCGGCGGGTGCGAGCGCGCCGAGGCCGACGAGGGCGTCGTCGAGCCGGACCCGCTGCCAGAACTCCGCTTCGGTCGCCGCGGTCCCGAGGACCGTCCACGGCGCGCCGTACTCCGTCTGCGCCACCCACACCGCGAGTGTGCGGCGGCCCGGCCCGAAGAGATCGTCGCCGACCGGATCCTCCTGCATCTCGGCGACCACGCTCGACGTGTGCGGATGCGCGCACACGGGCTTCAGGTGCCGCTCCCACCGCTCGCGGAGACGTTCGGCCGCCGCGTCGGCGAACCGGTCGGCGCCGTCCAGGGCCCCCTGGTCGGCATTGGACGCGGCCGGCCGCTCCACGCGCACGAGCAACTCCCGTCCGCACGGCCGGAGGCGGAAGAGTCTGAAGATCGTGATCGGAGCACCCACGTCTCCATTGTGCCGCCCGGCGCACCGCCGCCGCCGACGGCCGGAGCGCCCGCCCCGTCAGCCGGGTCCGGACGAAGCCCGCCGACCCCCGCGCCCGGGAACCATCCGCAGGGCCGTCTCGTTCACCCGGGGCCGCCGCTTCGATCACGAAACGAGGGAGTACCTTGCCCGTGCCCGAAACCGTCTCCGCCGCCGCAGTGGCCCAGCTCCCGCCGCTCGCCGCCCAGGCGGAGCGCCTCATCGAACTCGGGGTGCCCGGCCTCGCGGGGATGTCCGCCGCCGAACTGCGCGCCTTCGCGGCGAACGCGGAGCCCGGGGACGGCGGCGTGCTGCTCGCCGTCCACCCGGACCGGATTCCCGCCTCCGTACTCGCGCCGCTCCTGCGCCACCACGGCAAGCCGGGCTTCGTCGTCACCGACATGACCGACGTCGACCGCTTCGAACCCCACCACACCGAACTGCCCGACGCGCCCCTCTACCTCGTCTCCGGCCTCGACCGCGGCGACCGCATGGCCGACTGGAGTCCGGAGGAGGCCCTGGCCGCCCTGGGGGAGGAAGGCCGCACCCCCCTCGTGCTGACCGAAGGGATCCACTGGCTGCTGCAGCGGCCCGAGGTGCTGGAACGCAACCACTGCTTCATGACCATCGGCTCCCGGCTGCGCAAGCCCAACGGCACGCTGGACGCCCGTACTCCGGCCATCTGGATCAGCAACGGCACCGGACGGGACGGCCGCGAGCGGCGCGACGCCCCCAAGGTCGGCTGGTGCTGGTGGAACAACCGCCACACCTGGCTGGGCTTCGCCTCGGCCACCGGCCGCCACTTGTAGGCCGTCTCTTCCGGATCCCGCCTGACCCTCCCAGCCCCAGCGGGCTGGGAGGCACGGAACGACGCGGGCTTGACCGGCAGGATCCGAAAGAGGAGCCCTAGGGACAGGGCTCCAGGACGGCGAGCTCCCACCCGAAGCCCACCACCAGCCCCACGCCGGGCTCCCACGCCAAGGCGCGGACCGGTTGGGGGAACACCGGGGCGGTGCCCCGCTGTTCGCCGGTGTGCAGGTCCCAGGTTCGCAGCGTGCACTCGTTGGGGACGCCGGCGACGACGACGGTCCTGCCGCCCGCCTCGGCGATGGCCAGGGGGCCCGCCCAGCCGGCCCCGGGCCCCGCCGCCGCGCCGGTGCCGAAGGGACGGCCCAACTGCTCACCCGTGCACAGGTCCCAGGCCCGCACCGTGGCGTCGCGGCCGGCGGTGACCGCCACCGGGCGCCCCTCCGGCGCAGCCGTCGCCAGGGCGCGCACCCAACCGGTGTGCCCCCGCAACGACCGGTCGAGCCGCTCGCCGGTCCGCAGGTCCCACATCCGCACGACGCAGTCCTCCTGGCCGACGAGGACGACGGGCCGTCCGTCCGCCACCGAGACCGCCACCGCCTGTGCCTCGCGCGCATGGCCCGGCAGCGGACCGCCGCGCGGCACCCGCCCGGCCAGGTCCCAGAGCCGCACGGTGCCGTCGGCGGCGCCGGAAACGGCCACCGGCCGGCCGTCCACCACCGTGACCGTGATCGCCTGGACCGTGCCCCGATGGCCCGTCAGGCGGCCCAACGCGGCCCCCGTGTCCAGGTCCCACACCAGGATGACGCCGGACCCGCCGCCGGTGACCGCGACGGGCCGGCCGTCCACGACGGCGATCGCCACCGCCTCCACGGCATCGTCCCCGTGACCGGTGAACGGCCGCCGCACCGGTCGGCCCGCGTCGAGGTCCCAGACGCGCACGGTGCCGTCATCGCCGCCGGAGACCACCACCGGCCGGCCCTCCAGTACCGCCGTGGCCACCGCGCGTACGCCCAGGGTGTGCCCCCGCACCGGGTTGCCGGGGCCTGCGCCCCCGGCCAGGTCCCAGACGCGCACGGTGCCGTCGTCGCCCTGGGACACGGCGACCGTCCGGCCCTCGATCGTGCCGGTGGCCACGTTCCGCACCGGCCGGGTGTGACCGGGCGAGGGCTCGCCCACCGGTGTGCCGGCCAGGAGGTCCCAGACCCTCACGGTGCAGTCGTCGCCGCCGGAGACGGCGACGGGAGCCCCCTCCAGGAGCGTGACGGCCACCGCCCGGACGGCACCCTCGTGGCCGGTCAGCGTGGGGCCCGGGCGTCCGGTGTCCAGGTCCCGGACCGTCAGACTGCCGTCGCCACAGCCGGTCACGGCCGCCGCACGGCCCCGCAGGGTGCACGCGGCCACGGCCGTGACCCATTCGGCGCCGGGCGCATCGCCCCCGGGGGCGTCGCACCGCTCGCCGGTGGCCAGGTCCCAGACCCGCAGGGTCTCGTCGCCGCAGGTGACGGCGACCGGCCGGCCGTGCAGCAGGGTGGTCGCCACCCAGCCCGGAGCCTCCACGCCGTCGTCCCAGACCGGGTGCTCCAACGGGCCGACCAGCAGCACGCCCTCGCGCACGTCCCAGACCCGCACGGTGCCTTCGTCGTCACCGGTGACCGCGACCGGACGGCCGTCCACCACGGCCGTCGCCACCGCCGTCACGGCGCCGTGGCCTGCGAGGGGGCGGCCTTGAGGGGTGCCGTCGCGCAGGTCCCACCAGCGCGCCGTCCCGTCGAGCCCGCCCGTGACGGCCACCGGTCCGCCGGCGACGACGCCGGCGGCCAGAGCCGTCACAGCCGTCACAGTGCCGTCGTGGCCGGACAGCGGCGGCCCCAGGGGTGTGCCCGACCGCAGATCCCACACGAGGACACAGCCGTCCTCGTGGCCCGTGACGGCGACCGGTCGGCCCTCCACCTCGGCCGTGGCCACGGCCGTCGCGGGACTGGGGTGGTCGCCCAGGAGGTCCCGGAACCGCGGGCTCGTCTGGGATCCGGTGGCCCATCGCACCCGCCACGGCGGGCGGGTCGCACCGGAGCCGGGGAGCCCGGCCAGGTCCGCGGCCAGCGCTTCGGCGCCCCAGCGGGCCGCGTTCAGGCCCAGTACCCACCGCCGCAGATCCGGTCCGGCCGCGGAACGCCGTGACGGCGACGGCGGCAGGGAGGAGCGGTAGACCGCCGCGGCCAGGCGGGCCGGTGCACCGCGCGCCCGGTCCAACAGCGGCAGCAGCGCCCGTACGTCGGCACGGACCAGGAACTCAGGGTCGGTCAGCAGTCCGTCGAGTTCCCCCGTCCCGGCGGCCCGGCGGGCCAGGGCGGTCAGCTCGGAAGGCTCCAGCCGGGACCAGGGGAGCGGGGAGGACGGGCTGTTCACCGGGCACCTCCGGCTCGCATCCGGGCCGGTGGCCGCCCGTCGGCGGCCCGGCGGGCGATGGCATCGCAGGGCCAGCATGCGCGGTCCGAACGGAGGACGCACGGCGGCGCGCCCTGCCTGAGCCCAAAGGTACGCACTGGAGTCCTCTGCGACGGCCGACGACGGATCCTGGCCGGCAGACGCCCGGACCGGTCCCAGGGGCTGACGTGCCGCGCGCCCCGGCCCACTTCACCCCGGTGCCGGCCGACTCCGCCTCGACCGATAGCCCGCTATCGCCTGCCTCCTGCGATACCGTGGTCGCACCGGTCGTGATGAGTGGAGGCGGACGTGGGCGAGATCCCCTGGACCATCGAGCGGATCTGCGAGGCCCTCGGCAGTCCAGACCTCGCCCAGCGGTTCCTCGGCGAGATCAACCGGGCGCCCGCCCACGAGATCCTGAGCGTCTTCGCCCGCTGGGAGCGCATCGCCAAGGACACCCTGCTCTCCGTCGAACGCGCGCACGGGCTGGCGCAGTTCGACGAGCGCGGCGAGGATCTCCCTGGTGAGTGGGTCGACGCCACCGCCCGGATTCTCGACGAAACCCGGGCTGCACGCGGCGCCGCCTGAACTGACAGTATTCAAGTGTGTACGCACTGAAGCTCGATCCGGCCGCCGAGGCAGTCTGGGACGCCCTCCCGTCCGAGGCCGCCGACAACCTCGGCCGAGCACTTGCCCTCGCCTGCGAGCGCCCTCTCGAAGCCACACACCCCTGGGGCGTCGACGACAAGGTCATCCGCCAAATCGTCACGCCTGACGTCCGAGCGGTCCTCCTCGTCGGACAGAACACCAGAACCATCGCCGTGCTGCAGATCGACTACCTCCGATGAGGCCGCCGCGTGAGGTCTCGACGTCCGGAAGGCGCCGCATCGTGATGAGCGCCGTAACCGAGTTCGAGGTGAAGGCACTTGAGATCGACCCGGCCGACATCACCGAGCGCATCAGGAAGGCCGGCGGCTTCCACGTCGCCGACCTCAGGTTCCCCGCTTGAACCCACGCACCACCCGGGCGTGCGACCGGGGACGCGGGCCCGCGCTCAGGTGCGCCGGGGCCGATGGCTACGCTCTGCGGCGTGGAAAGACCGACAACCGCCATCGCCCGGTGCAGGGCCTCATTCGGAGAGGCGCCGCGCAGCTTCTCCCGGTTCGACAGGTTCAGGTACCTGCGCATACCCAAGCCCGGGTGGATGGGGCGCAGAGATCCGCTGGCACAGATCCTGAAGGTCCAGGACCTGCTGCTGACCGAGGGGCGCCCGGTCTGGGGCGCCATCGTCCAGGCGAACAGCGAACTGTTCGAACGCGGACGGCGCAACCTCCCGGCCGCCGTGATCTACAGCCCTGACGCCGCGGCCTTCGACGACAGGCCCGACCTGCTCCTCGACATCGCGCGGAAGCTGTACCGGCTGAAGGGGATTCGGCAGCGGAATCCGGAACTCGCCGTGTTCTCGCGCATGCTCGCCAGCGAGACGGACCGCGAGATGCGGCTGGAGGTTCCCCACATCCTCACCGGCGGTGCCGTCGTCTACTGCACCGACATCATCGTCGCCCGCAGGCATCTCCCGGGCCGGGTGCTGAACGAGCCGGTCTTCCCCCTGCTCATCGCCCCGCGGCGTACTCTGATGACGATGATGCTGCCGGGCCGCTACTGGCCGACGCCGGCCCGGTCCGCGCCGACGAACGGCAAGCAGCCCGGATACGGCATCGGCTGACACCGCGCACCACCGCCTCCCCCGTCCCCACGCGCACACCACGAACACGTGGTGTCCCTCTGGCCCCGGAGCCGTCCGGGGCGACACGATGGAGTGATGGAGTGGCTCCTGGAGGAGGCACCGACCCGAAGGGGTGTGCGCACATGTCCGACCACCCGAGCACCGAGACCGGGGACCGCGTCGAGCTCGCCCCCGGCGAAGTCCCCTCCGACGGCCGCTTCGCCAACCCGGACCTCCTCCCCGTACCGGTCGGGGCCCGGCGCTGGACCACGTACAACTTCACCGCCCTGTGGGTCGGCATGGCGCACAACATCCCCTCCTGGCTGCTGGCCTCCGGGCTGGTGGCCCTGGGGATGGACTGGAAGCAGGCCGTCTTCACCATCGCGCTCGCCAACCTGATCGTGCTCGTGCCGATGCTCCTCACCGGGCACGCCGGCCCCAAGTACGGGATCCCGTTCCCGGTGCTCGCCCGGGCCTCGTTCGGGGTCCGCGGAGCCAACATGGCCGCCCTCATCCGGGCGGCCGTGGCCTGCTGCTGGTTCGGGATCCAGACCTGGATCGGCGGGTCCGGGATCTTCGTCCTGCTCGGCAAGATCTTCGGAGGGTGGGCGGGGGCCGCCGAGATCGGCGGCGAGCCGTGGACGCTGTGGCTGTGCTTCATCGTCTTCTGGGCCCTGGAGCTCGCCATCATCTACCGGGGCATGGAGGCCCTGAGACGCTTCGAGAACTGGGCCGCGCCCTTCGTGATCGTGGGCGCGCTGAGCCTGCTGGTGTGGATCGGGGTGAAGGCGGGCGGCTTCGGCGAACTGCTCGACCAGCCGTCCCGGCTCGGCTGGGGAGCGGGGTTCTGGCCGGTCTTCTTCCCCTCGCTCATGGGGATGATCGCTTTCTGGGCCACCCTGTCCCTCAACATCCCCGACTTCACGCGCTTCGGGGCGGGTCAGCGCTCCCAGATCCTCGGACAGACCCTCGGGCTGCCGACGACGATGACCCTCTTCGCGCTGCTGTCGGTGTTCGTCACCTCCGGCTCGGAGGCGGTGTACGGAGCGCCGGTGTGGGACCCGGTGGAGCTCGTCGCCAAGACCGACAGCGTCTTCGGGCTGCTGTTCGCCCTGGTCACGGTGCTGATCGCGACGATCTCGGTGAACATCGCGGCGAACGTCGTCTCCCCGGCCTACGACCTGGCCAATCTGGCCCCCCGCCTGATCGACTTCCGCCGGGGCGCGCTGATCACCGGGGTGGTGGGCGTGCTGATCATGCCGTGGAAGCTGACGTCCACGCCCGAGCTGTACATCTTCACCTGGCTGGGCCTGGTCGGCGGGCTGCTCGGCACCGTGGCCGGGGTCCTGATCGCGGACTACTGGATCGTCCGCCGCACCCGGCTCTCGCTGCCCGACCTCTACCGGGCGGGCGGCCCGTACTGGTACACGGGGGGCTGGAACCTCCGGGCCCTGGCCGCCTTCGTCGTCGGCGGGGTCCTGGCCATCGGCGGCTCCCACTCGGCCCCCGGCAAGGGCCCCTTCCCCGAACAGGGCCTGATCCCCTTCCTGAAGCCACTGGCGGACTACGGCTGGGCGGTGGGCCTGACCGCGTCCCTGCTGCTCTACACGGCGCTCATGACCGGGGCGCGCCACGGTTCACCGGGGGCCGACCGGGCGTACTGACGACCCCGGGTCGTCCGTGCGGGCATCACCGCCGGCGCGGCCCGGCGGCTCCTCAGTCTTGCCCTCGGCGCGACGTCCCGCTACCAGGCGTGGGGACCGAACACGGAAGCCCGGACCCGGGAGTTCGTGGACTCCGCGGTCCAGGCCAGGTCGCAGACCCCGCAGCGCCGGTTCCCCTATGTCGCCCGCGTCGGGCGCGAAGTGGTGGGTATGGGCGAGCTGCATGTCCGCAGCCGCGGGCAGCGCCAGGGCGAGATCTCCTACGTCGTACACCCCCGCAGGTGGGGGCAGGGGATCGGGACGGAAATCGGCCGGCATCTGCTCGCGCACGGGTTCGACGGGCTGGGCCTCCACCGGATCTACGCCACGTGCGACCCGAGGAACCTCGGCTCCTCCCGGGTGCTGTCCAAGATCGGGATGCGCCAAGAGGGACACCTGCGCCACACGGCGCTGCTCAGCGACGGCTGGCGCGACTCCATGATCTTCAGCACCCTCGAAACGGAATGGCGTCCCCCTGCCTGATCCCGCCCCCGGGGTGAAGCCGTGGGGCCCGGGTTCCGGCTCAGCCGTCGTGGCCCGTGGTCTCGAAGAGGACTCCCGCCTGTGGCGGGTGCGGAGGGTCGAGGACAGCGCGGAGGCGGGCGATGTCATGGCGCCATCGCTGTCCGTCCGCTGCATCGTCCCACAGCTCGGCGAGTTCAGACCGTTCGCCGACCACTTGGTCCAGGGCGTCGACGGCCAGCGTTCGAAGGTCCGTCGGCAGCTTGGGCAGAGCCTCCGACGGACCGTAGCTCGAGCACGTGGACTCGCCGCCGGGGTGCTGTGCGACCACGAGGGCCGCTGCGGCGACCGCTCGCACGGCGTCGGGGGCGTCCAGGTCGCCCGTGGAGTCGGCGGCCCGGCTCAGGACTCTGCGGATCACGGGCTCCCGTTCTTCCATGGCCGCCTCGTCCAGGTCGCCGGCGAAGTCGGCGGCGGTGTCGTTGTCGAAGGGGCCGATGTCCCAGGTGCCCATGTCTCTCCTCGTGTGGTCGTCCGGGATCATGGCACCGGCCACTGACAGCGAGACCGGGAGGAGAGCGCCACTCGCTTTCCCGGGAACTCGCGGCAGCCTCCGACGACCGACTTCCCTGGGGGAACACCCCGCGCGCCGGCCGGACGGGATTCGGCTCAGCAGGCGGGCAGGACCCGTTCAGGCGGACCGGTGCCCGCCCGCCCATACGGCGGGCCTGCGCTCCGACCAGGGTGCGGCCCGCTCGAGTTGGGCGGCGACCCGGAACAACAGGTCCTCGCGCCCGTAGCCCGCGGCGAACTGGACGCCGATCGGCAGGCCGGTGGCCGGGTCGGAGGCGAGCGGGACCGACATCGCCGGGGTGCCGGCCACGTTGAACGCGGCGGTGAACGGCGAGCGGTGGAACAGGTGCTCCAGCCAGCCCAGCCCGTCGGCGTGCTCGGAGCCGTGCTCGTAGGTGCCCAGGGGCAGCGGCAGCTCGGGGAGGGTGGGAGTCAGGAGCAGCTGGTCCCGGTTCTCGAAGTGGGCGCCGATCGCGCGGGCGACCCGGTTTCGTACGTCGAGGGCGTGGACGAAGTCGAGGCCGCTCACCCTGCGGCCCCAGTCGTAGCTCGCGAGCATGCGCGGCTCGACCGTGGACTCGTCCACCGGGCGGCCGGACGCGCCGGCGAGGCCGTCGATCCAGCTCACCAGGTTCACGGTCCACAGGCGGGCGTTGGCGAGGACGAACTCCTCCCAGGGCACGCCGAGGTCCACGGTGGTCACGTCGACCCGGTGGCCGAGCGACTCCATGAGCCGGGCGGCCGCCAGGGTGGCCCTGACCACGGCCGGCTCCACGTCGCGCCCGCCCCAGGGGGTGGTGACCAGGCCGACGCGCAGGCGGCCGGGTTCCCTCGTGATCTCCTCGCCGTACGGGCGGCGGGGGCGCTCCGCGAAGTAGGGGTCGCCCGTCTCCGGGCCCTGGATCAGGTCGAGCAGGGCCGCGCTGTCGCGCACGGTGCGGCTGAGCCCGCCGTGTACCGCGAGGCCGTTGAAGACCTCGTCGGCGTCCGGCCCCAGGGAGACCCGGCCGCGGGTGGGCTTGAGCCCGAACAGACCGGTGCCGGCAGCCGGCACCCGGATCGATCCGGCCGCGTCGGTGGCGTGGGCGAGGGGCGTGATCCCGGCGGCGACGGCCGCGGCGGAACCGCCGCTGGAGCCGCCCGCCGTCCGGGTGAGGTCCCAGGGGTTGCGGGTGGCTCCGTACAGGAGCGGTTCGGTGGTGGTGCTGTAGGCGAATTCGGGTGTGGCCGTGCGACCCAGCGTCACCAGCCCGGCCCGGCGGAAGCGCCGCATGAGGAACGAGTCCTCCCGTGCCACGTTGCCGGCGGCGAGGCGGCTGCCCAGTTCGACGCGCTTGCCGCGCATGGACACGGCCAGGTCCTTGATCAGGAACGGCACTCCGGCGAGCGGGGTGCTGCCCGGGACCGGGCTGTCCCCGGCGGGCCAGCTCTCCACGACGGCGTTGACCTGCGGATTCACGGCCGCTATCGCCGCCTGGGCCGCCTCGGTCAGCTCTGCCGCCGTCACCTCCCGCCGGGCGACGAGCTCGGCGAGGCCCACGGCGTCGTACCGGGTGTATTCGTGCAGCTCCACTGCGTTCCACCTGCGTTCCCGATCGGTTCTGTGCGATACCGATCGGTATCGCTTGAGAATGATCGGTAACGTAACATGGCCTGAAACTCCGTCAAGCGCGACCGAAGCGAGGCAGACGATGACGAGCAGCCCCCCGAGACCGGGCCGCGACTCCCGGGTCGCCCGCCTCCCCCCGCGCGAGCGCATCCTCGACGCGGCCGAGGAGCTGTTCCTCGGCGAGGGCGTCAATGCGGTCGGCGTCCAGGCCATCGCGGAGCGGGCGAACACCACGAAGACGGCCCTCTACCGTCACTTCGCCACCAAGGACGCCCTGATCGAGGAGTGGCTCAGGATCGTCGCTGCGGGGTACACGGCCGCCTTCGACCGGGTGGAAGCCGAGCATCCCGGCGACGGCCGGGCCCAGGTGCTGGCCGTGGCCCGCTTCGTCGCCGACGGCCTGCCGGACATCGTCCGCAGGGGCTGCCCCTTCGTGAACTCCATCGCCGGCCTGACCGAGCCCGGACATCCGGCCCGCCGGCTGATCGAGAGCCACAAAATCCGCCAGCGGGACCGCCTCACCGCCATGTGCGAACAGGCGGGTGTGGCCGCGCCCGATGACGCCTCCGCGGAGATCACCTTCCTCCTGGAAGGAGCCCAGGTGAGCGCCCAGAACGGCAGCGTCGACCGCGCGGGGGACCGGCTCATGGCCGCCGTCCGGGGCGTGCTGGACCGGGGGACGACGACCGGCTGAGGGGCCCACCCCCTTTACGGGGAGGCAGTCGCGCCGGCCGGGCGCCGGCCCCACGCCGAGATCAGCGGCGCGAGCGTCAGGTGGAGTTCGCCCGCCTGGACGGAGGCCAGATGCGCGTCGATCTCCGCGTCGTCGGCCAGGCCGGCCGCCAGCAGTTCGCCGCGCACGTGCCGGATCGTCGCCGCCTCCAGCCGGTCCGAAGCCGGCCCGCCGATCGGGAACGAGCCCGCCGCGGCGACGTCCACCAGGCCGGCCTCGCGCAGTGCGCGCGGCAGCGTCCGGCCGTAACGCAGGTCCGCGCCGCGGCCCGCCAGCAGCTCCCGGACCGCGTCGCGCAGCCGGCCGGGATACCGGGGCCACCGGCCCCCTCCCAGCAGCGCCAGCCGGCCGCGACCCCCAGCCGGTCGAAGTGCCCGCGCGTCACCCCGTCGAACAGCTCGGCCAGCCAGACGAATCGCTCGCCCGCCTCGGCACGCGCGTTGTCCAGCAGGTACCCGCGAGCGGGAGCGGACTCCCCACCGGGCGCGGCGGTCCCGTCTGCCGGATCGGGTCGGTCACCGGGGTGCGGCGAGTGGGGTGATGGGAGAGGAGAGGTCATGGACCACATGGTCGACCCTCCCGGGCCATCCGCGTCGCGTCGGCGCGGGAGGGATGCCTCACGTGGCCGGTCGACTCGCATGTCCTCCGGCCTCGAACGGGCAGGCTGCCGAAACGGCCTCAGCGCGCCAAGGCGCCGGCGCCGTGCCGGCCCCGTCGCAGTGCGGAGTGGATCAGCCAGCCCGCGCCGGCGCCGGCCGCGTACCAGGCCAGGTCGGGCGCGTTGAAGGTGGAGCCGAGGACGAGACGGGCGAGGGTGCTGCGCCGGGAGAGTTCCGCGGGCACCGCGGTGAGCTGGAGGAACTCGACCGCCCAGCTGGTGGCGAGCGCGATCGTGGCGGCCCGCGCGGGTGGCAGCCGTGGGGCGGCCGCGACGACGAGGGCCAGGAGCAGGACGGTGTACAGCGCGTCGCCGCCGTACTTGGCCACGTCCCCCGCCGCCACCGCCCTGAGCCCCAGCCCTGCGCCGACGGTCAGCGCGGCGGCCGCCACCGCCGCCGCGCGGGTGCGCGCCGGCCGGGCGGGGGCACGGTCCGCCGCGGCGGGGGACGGGATCTCTCGGTCGGGGTGCGTGGGTGCGGAGGCCATCGGGTCATGGTGCCGTATGCGCGGGTGAGGGGGAGACGCGACCAGGCCCTGTTCGCAGGCCGGCCGGGGGACGGGCGGGCCGCCGTCCCCCGGCCGGGTTCCCGGTCAGTCGTGGGTGAAGTGCGGTGGGCGCTTGTCCACGAAGGCGGACATGCCCTCCTTCTGGTCGGCGGTGGCGAACACCGCGTGGAAGAGGCGGCGTTCGAAGCGGACGCCTTCGGCGAGGGTGGTCTCGAAGGCGCGGTTCACGGACTCCTTGGCCATCATCGCGACCGGCTTGGACATCTCCGCGACGGTCGTGGCCACGGCTAGCGCCTCGGTGAGGAGTTCGTCGGCGGGGACGATCCGGGAGACCAGTCCGGCCCGCTCGGCCTCGACGGCGTCCATGGTGCGTCCGGTCAGGCACAGCTCCATGGCCTTGGCCTTGCCGACGGCGCGGGTGAGGCGCTGGGAGCCGCCGATGCCCGGGATGACGCCCAGCTTGATCTCCGGCTGCCCGAACTTGGCGGTGTCGGCCGCCAGGAGGATGTCGCAGAGCATCGCCAGCTCGCAGCCGCCCCCGAGGGCGTATCCGGAGACCGCGGCGAGGGTGGGGGTGCGGACCTGGCCGAGGCGGTCCCAGGCGGTGAACCAGTCGGACAGGTACATGTCCATGTAGCCCTGCGGGCGCATCTCCTTGATGTCGGCGCCCGCGGCGAAGGCCTTGGCGGAGCCGGTGAGGACGATGCAGCCGACCTCCGGGTCCCGGTCCAGCTCCTCGGCGGCGGCCACCACCTCCCGCATCACCCGGAGGTTGAGGGCGTTGAGCGCCTCGGGCCGGTTGAGGGTGAGGAGGGCGACGCGGCCCTTGCGTTCCAGGAGGATGGTCTCGTAGGCGGTCATGCGGGGTTTCCGTTCTGGGGTCGCAGGGTGCGGACGATCGCGGAGAAGTCGAGGTCAGCGCCCTCGGAGGCGGCGAACGCCGCGTACATCTCGGCGGCCTTGAGGCCCAGGGGCGCGTCGACTCCGCCGGCGCGCAGGGCGTTGGCGGCGAGGCCGAGGTCCTTGGCCATGAGGGGGGCGGCGAAACCGGGGCGGTAGTCCCGGTTGGCGGGGCTGGTCGGCACCGGTCCGGGGACGGGGCAGTTGACGGTGAGCGCCCAGCACTGGCCGGAGGCGGTGGAGGCGACCTCATAGAGGGCCTGGTGGTCCAGGCCGAGGCTCTCGGCGAGGACGAACGCCTCGCTGACCCCGATCATCGAGATCGCGAGGATCATGTTGTTGCAGATCTTCGCGGCCTGGCCGGCCCCCGGCCCGCCGCAGTGCACGGCCTTCCTGCCCATGGCGCCGAGCAGCGGCTCGGCGGCGGCGAACTCCGCCTCTCCACCGCCCGCCATGAAGGTGAGCGTGGCCGCCTCGGCGCCCACCACCCCGCCGGACACCGGGGCGTCGAGCGCCCGGTGGCCGGCCGCGACGACGGCCTCGTGGGCGGCGCGGGCGTCGGCGACGTCGATGGTGGAGCAGTCGATGAACAGGGTCCCGGGCCGCGCCGCGGCCAGCAGCCCCTGCTCTCCGTAGAGGGCGAGGACGTGGCGGCCGGCCGGCAGCATGGTGACGACCACATCGGCTCCCGCGGCTGCCTGGGCCGCGGAGCCGGCTGCCTCGACTCCGGCGGAGACCGCAGCCGCGAGCAGGCCGGGGACGAGGTCGAAGCCGAGGACGCGGTGTCCGGCCTTGACGAGGTTGGCCGCCATGGGTCCCCCCATGTGGCCGAGCCCGATGAACGCGACGGTACTGGTCACCAGACGACCTCCTGGGACGAAAGGGCCGCGCCGAGCCGGAGCTCGTCCGCGTCGAGCGGGGCGAAGTACCGTTCCACGTCCGCCGGCAGGACCTCCTCCAGGGTGGCCGGGGACCAGCGCGGGGTGCGGTCCTTGTCGATGACCTGTGCGCGGATGCCCTCGACCAGGTCCGGTGAGGACAGGGCCGCGCACGAGACGCGGTACTCCTGTTCCAGGACGCGCTCCAGCGGTCCGAGGCGGCGGGCCCGGCGCAGCGCGGCCAGGGTGACCTTGACCGCCGTCGGGGACTTGGACAGCAGGGTCTGCGCCGCGTCCTTCGCGTCGGGGACGCCGGAGGAGAGGAGCCGGGTGACGATCTCCTCGGCGGTGCCGGCGGCGTAGCAGTGGTCGATCCATGCGCGGGCGGAGGCCAGCTCCCCGGCGGGAGGCTGCGCCACGTGCCGCTCCAGGACGGCGTGTACGGGGTCCACGGCCAGCTCCCGGGCCAGTGCGGGCAGCGCCGCCGCGGGGACGAAGTGGTCGGCGAGCCCGCACAGCAGGGCGTCGGCGGCGCCGACGGGTGCGCCGGTCAGGGCCAGGTGGGTGCCGAGTTCACCGGGGGCCAGGGAGAGGAGGTGGGTGCCGCCGACGTCGGGGACGAAGCCGATGCCGGTCTCGGGCATGGCCACCTTCGACCGCTCGGTGACGATGCGGACGCTGCCGTGCGCGGAGACTCCGACTCCGCCGCCCATCACGATGCCGTCCATGAGGGCCACGTACGGCTTGGGGTAGCGGGCGATCAGGGCATTGAGGCGGTATTCGTCGCGCCAGAAGTCCGCCGAGGCGGTGCCGCCGGTGCGGGCGTCCTCGTGGATCGCCCGGATGTCCCCGCCCGCGCACAGGCCCCGGTCGCCGGCGCCCCGGATGACGACCAGCTCGATCGCGGGGTCGGCGGCCCAGGCCGTGAGGGCCTCTTCGATGCGGAGCACCATGGGGTGGCTCAGGGCGTTGAGGGCCTTGGGGCGGTTGAGGGTGAGGTAGGCCGCATGGCCCTCAGTACTCGTGAGGACGTGGCCGTCTTGGGCCGGGGTGTGGTGGGTCATCGCAGGGTCTCCGTGAGTCCGCGCGCGACGATGACGCGCATGACCTCGTTGGTGCCTTCCAGGATCTGGTGGACCCGCAGGTCCCGGACGATCTTCTCGATTCCGTACTCGCTGAGGTAGCCGTAGCCGCCGTGGAGCTGGAGGGCGGCGTCGGCGACGGCGTAGCCGGTGTCGGTGGCGAACCGCTTGGCCATCGCGCACAGCCGGGGGGCCAGCGGGTCCCCGGTGTCGAGGGCCTCGGCCGCCTGCCGGACCAGTGCCCGGGCGGCGGCCAGCTCGGTGGCCATGTCGGCCAGGCGGAACTGGAGCGCCTGGCGGTCCAGGAGCCGGCTCCCGAAGGCCTCCCGGTCGGCCAGGTGGGTGACCGAGCGGTCCAGGGCGCTCTGGGCGCCGCCGAGCGAGCAGGCGGCGATGCCGAGACGGCCGCCGTTGAGGCCGTTCATGGCGATGCGGAAGCCGTCGCCCTCCGCGCCGAGCCGCCGGTCGGCGGGGACGCGGACGCCGTCGAGGATCACCTGGCGGGTGGGCTGGGCGTTCCAGCCCATCTTGCGCTCGTTGGGACCGAAGGAGACCCCCGGGTCCTCGCGTTCGACGACGAACGCGGAGATCCCGCCGGGCCCCGGCTCGCCCGTCCTGGCCATGACCACGTACAGTCCCGCCGATCCGGCACCGGAGATGAACTGTTTGACGCCGGTCAGCACGTAGTGGTCGCCCTGCCGCTCCGCGCGGGTGCGCAGTGCGGCGGCGTCCGATCCCGCGCCCGGTTCGGTCAGGCAGTAGCTGCCCAGGACCTCGGCGGAGCAGAGGCCGGGCAGCCAGCGGGCGCGCTGGGCGGCGTCGCCGAAGCGGTCGATCATCCAGGCGACCATGTTGTGGATGGAGAGGTATCCGGCGATGGACGGGCAGCCCGTCGCCAGGGTCTCGAAGACCAGGACGCCGTCGCTGCGGGACAGGCCCGAACCGCCGTGGTCCTCGCGGACGTACACGCCGGCGAGGCCGAGTGCGGCGGCCCGTCGCAGGACGTCGACGGGGAAGTGCTTGTCCTGGTCCCAGGCCACGGCGTGGGGGGCCAGCTGCTCGCGGGCGAAGTCGAGGGTGACCTCGGCCAGGGCGAGCTGGTCCTCGGTGAGGGTGGTGGTCACGGCGCTCACCCCATCGTCGGGATGGTGAAGCTCGCGCCTTCCTTGACCCCGGAGGGCCAGCGCGAGGTGACGGTCTTGGTGCGGGTGTGGAAGCGGATGGAGTCGGGCCCGTGCTGGTTGAGGTCGCCGAAGCCGGAGCGCTTCCAGCCGCCGAAGGTGTGGTAGGCGACGGGCACCGGGATGGGGACGTTGACGCCGACCATGCCGGCGCCCACCCGGCGGGTGAACTCGCGGGCGGTGTCCCCGTCTCGGGTGAAGATCGCCACGCCGTTGCCGTACGGATGCTCGCTCGGCAGGCGCACCGCCTCCTCGAAGTCGGCGGCCCGGACCACGCACAGGACGGGGCCGAAGATTTCCTCGCGGTAGACGCGCATCTGCGGGGAGACCCGGTCGAAGAGGGAGGCGCCGGCGAAGAAGCCGTTCTCGTGGCCGGGGAGGGTGAAGTCGCGGCCGTCGACGACGAGTTCGGCGCCCTCGTTGACGCCGATGTCGACGTAGCGGCGGACCCGGTCGAGGGCGTCGCGGCTGACCAGCGGCCCGAAGTCGGCATCCGGGTCGTCGGAGCGGCCGATCCTCAGCTTCGCGATGCGTTCCCTGAGGGCGGCGACCAGCCGGTCGGCCGTCTCCTCGCCCACGGGTACGGCGACGGAGATGGCCATGCAGCGCTCGCCCGCCGAGCCGTAACCGGCGCCGATGAGTGCGTCGACGGCCTGGTCGAGGTCGGCGTCGGGCATGACGACCATGTGGTTCTTGGCCCCGCCGAAGCACTGGGCGCGCTTGCCGTGGGCCGCGGCGGTCGCGTAGATGTGCGCGGCGATGGGCGTCGAGCCGACGAACCCCAGCGCCTGGACGCGGGGATCCTCGAGCAGGGTGTCGACGGACTCCTTGCCGCCGTTGACGACGTTGAGGACGCCCGGCGGCAGCCCGGCCTCCAGGAACAGCTCGGCGAGCCGCAGCGGTACGGAGGGGTCGCGCTCGGACGGCTTGAGGATGAAGGAATTGCCGCAGGCCAGGGCGGGTGCGGCCTGCCAGAGCGGGATCATGGCCGGGAAGTTGAACGGGGTGATCCCGGCGACCACGCCCAGCGGCGAGCGTAGCGAGTGGACGTCGATGCCGGTGCCCGCGTTGTCGGTGAACTCGCCCTTGAGCAGGTGCGGGATCCCGGCGGCGAACTCCACCACCTCCAAGCCGCGTTGCAGGTCGCCGTGGGCGTCGGCGACGGTCTTGCCGTGCTCGGCGGACAGCAGCCGGGCCAGGCTCTCGCGCTCGCCCTCGACGAGCTGGAGGAAGCGCAGCAGCACCCGAGCGCGGCGCTGCGGGTTCCACTGCCCCCAATCGGCCTGCGCCTCGGCGGCGTTGGCGATGGCCGCCTCGGTGTCGGCCCGTCCGGCCAGGGGGACGCGGGCCTGGACGGTGCCGGTGTTCGGGTCGTAGACGTCGGCGAAGAGACCGGAGGTTCCGGTGGTGTGCTTCCCGCCGATGAAATGGGTGAGTTCACGGACCATGGGTGCCTGCTCTCGTCAGGTTGGATCCGGGGATGGCACGGCGGACCGGCGGACGGCACCCCGATGGGAGTGCGCCGCTGCGGAAGGCCGTGGGGACTACGAGCGCACGGAAGTGGTGTGGGTGCGCTCCGCCGGATCACCAGGGTCGTGGGTACAAACCGGTGCCATGCGTGTCTGCTCCATCCTCGTGGACAACACGGAACATCCGCGGCCGGTATCCTGACTCCCGGATCACCGCGCGCCGCCCGCCTTCCCGACAGCCCTCGTCAGTGGCGTGTGGATGGCAGCACACTCCCCGGTCACAGTGGCGGGACCGTGCCGGTTTCTCACCGGCTTCCCTGCACCGCGGACCTTGTGCCACGAACATATAGTTGGACGTCCTAGTAAGTCCAGAGCCGCCACTCGGGCAGGCCTAGAGTCGGGGCATGCGCATCGTCTCCCTGCTTCCGGCGGCCACGGACATCGTGGTGGACCTCGGACTCGCCTCCGACCTGGTCGGACGCACCCACGAGTGCGACTGGCCGCCCGCCGAGATCGCCTCCGTACCCGTCGTCACCCGGGCCGAATTCGCCGCGGACGAGCTCAGCAGCCGGGAGATCTCCGAAGCCGTGGGCGGGGCGGCCCACTCCGGTTCCTCGCTCTACACCCTGGACTCCGAGGCGCTCGGGGCCCTGGCGCCGGACGTCCTCCTCACCCAGGACCTGTGCGACGTCTGCGCGGTGTCCTACGAGGCCGTCTCCCGAGCCGTGCGCGTGATGGACGCCGGGCCCCGGGTGCTGAGCCTGGAACCCAAGACCCTGGACGACGTCCTGGACTGCCTGGTCACCGTCGGCGATCTGCTGGGCGTACGGGAGCGGGCCGAGCGTCGGCGCACCGCACTGCGCGGCCGGCTCGACGAGGTCCGCCGGCTCACCCGGGGCAGGGCCCGGCCCCGGGTGGTCGCCGTCGAATGGCTGGACCCGCTGTGGCCCGCCGGCCACTGGGTGCCGGAGCAGATCACCGCGGCCGGCGGGGAACCGCTGCTGGCGGAGCCCGGCGAGCACACCCGGCCGATGACGTGGGAGGCGGTCCGCGAGGCCCGCCCCGACGTGGTGCTCCTCCTGCCCTGCGGCTTCCCGCTCGAGCGGACCCTGGCGGAGATCGACCTGCTCACGGCGCTGCCGGGCTGGCACGAACTGCCGGCGGTGCGGGCGGGCGAGGTGTGGGTCCTGGACGGGCCCGCGTACTTCAACCGTCCGGGCCCCCGCGTGGTCCGGGGCGCCGAGGTGCTCGCCCACGTGCTCCACGGAGTGCGTGCGGGGGACCCGGTGACCGGGGCGGAGGCCCGGCGGCTGGGCTGAGCCGGATCACCCGTGGAGGTCGAGGTCCCCGTCCCGGTCCCGGTCCCGGTCCCGGTCCCGGTCCCGGGCCACGGGGTAGGGGATGAACGTGCTGCTGTTCTCGTCGACGGTCAGGGTCCGGCCCAGGGGCGGGACGGCGCGCTGGGGGCAGTCGAGGCGTTCGCAGAGCCGGCACCCCATGCCGATGGGGGTGGCGGCGGAGGCGTTGCCGAGGTCGAGGCCGTCGGAGTAGACGAGGCGGGACGCGTGCCGGATCTCGCAGCCGAGGCCGATGGCGAAGGTCTTGCCGGGCTCGCCCCAGCCGCCCCGGTGGCGGGTGACGGCCCGGGCGGTCCACAGGTACCGCTGCCCGTCCGGCATGGCGGCGACCTGGACGTGGATGCGGCTGGGCGCGGCGAAGGCCTCGTAGACGTTCCACAGCGGGCAGGTGCCGCCCGCGCGGGAGAAGTGGAATCCGGTCGCGGACTGCCGTTTGGACATGTTCCCGGCCCGGTCCACCCGGACGAAGGAGAAGGGGACCCCGCGCAGCCTGGGGCGTTGCAGGGTGCTCAGGCGGTGGCAGACGGTCTCGTAGCCGATGCCGAAGTGGTCGGTGAGGCGTTCGATGTCGTACCGGAACTCCTCGGCCGCCGTGTGGAAGGCGCGGTACGGGAGGATCAGCGCGGCGGCGAGGTAGTTGGCGATGCCGATGCGGGCCAGGCCGTGGGCGGGGGAGCCGGGCGGGAAGTCCTCGCCGGCGAGCAGGTCCAGCTCGTCGCCGTATTCGAGCAGGGCGAGTTGGGTGGCCATGCGGAACGCCTGCTGGCCGGCGCGGAGCCGGCCGGACAGGTGCAGGACGCGTGTCCCCGCGTCGTAGTGGTGCAGCCGGTCGGAGTCCGGTGCGAGCCGGATCCCGTGGTGCCCGGTGAGGCGGTCCGACAGCACCCGGAGGACCTCTCCGGGGCGGACGCCGATCTCCCGGGCGAGGTCCTCGGCGGCGAGGTCGGTGTCGTGGAGGTAGTTCCGGCGGCGGTAGAAGAACTCGCGGATCTCCTCGTGCGGTGAGCGGGGCGCGGCCGGGCCGCCGTCCCTGCCGTCCGCGGTGTCGGCCAGCCGCTCCGCCAGGAGCTGGCCGCGCCGGCCCAGGTCCAGCAGGACGGAGGCCACCGCGGGCATCCGGGTGGCGAGCTCGGCCAGATCGGCGGGGGAGACGCGGGCCTCGGTGATCTCACCGGCCAGGGCCTCGCGCAGGTCGGCCACGAGGCGGCTGGTGTCGCGCTCCGAGAAGAAGCCCGGGTCCACGCCGAACGCCTCGGTCAGCCGCAGCAGGACGGGCACGGTGAGGGGACGGGAGTCGTGCTCCATCTGGTTGAGGTAGCTGGGGGAGATGGCCAGGACGCGGGCCAGCTCGGCCTGGCTCATCCGGCGTTCCTCGCGCAGCCGCCGGAGCCGCGCGCCCGCGTACGTCTTGCCCACCCGGTCCCCTTGCGCCTCGTCCGGCCTCGTCCGGCCTCATCAGGCCTCATCAGGCCTCAGATTACGCGGGAACCCGTCGCCTCGGACCCTTCGCAAGCTTGGCAAAAACGCCGCGGAAGATTCGCACAAGTTGGCAGCCGTACCTCATTGATGGCACTGCGTGCCGCTGCCAAAGTCGGTCGTGCGGCCCGCCGGACCTGGCGGCCCGGCAGACACGCTGGCCCCGACTCGCGCCCTGACGTCGGTGATTCAGCCGTGTAACCGGGTCGGCCTGCAGCATTGCTCAGCTCCACCCCCAGGCGGGGCCGGCGGCCGCACCTCAGAACACGGCACAGCGTGCCAACACCTTCCCCTCGGGGGCGGGGTGTTGGCAGACCGAGCGAACCATGGAGACGGTGAAGGTCATGGCAGACACCAACACGACGACGGCGGCGGCCGAACAGCTCAAGCGGCGCTGGGCCGAGGACCCGCGGTGGGCGGGCATCGAGCGGACGTACACCGCCGAGGACGTCGTCCGGCTCTCCGGCAGCGTGCGGGAGGAGCACACCCTCGCCCGGCGCGGCGCCGAGCGCCTGTGGCGACAGCTCCACGACCTCGACTACGTGCACGCCCTGGGCGCCCTGACCGGCGGCCAGGCGGTGCAGCAGGTCCGCGCCGGCCTCCAGGCGATCTACCTCTCCGGCTGGCAGGTGGCCGCCGACGCCAACCAGGCGGGCCACACCTACCCCGACCAGTCCCTGTACCCGGTCAACTCGGTTCCCCAGGTGGTCCGTCGGATCAACAACGCGCTGCTGCGCGCCGACCAGATCGCCACCGCCGAGGGCGGCACCGACACGACCGACTGGCTGGCCCCGATCGTCGCGGACGCCGAGGCCGGATTCGGCGGCCCGCTCAACGCCTTCGAGCTCACCAAGGCGATGATCGCGGCGGGCGCGGCGGGCATCCACTACGAGGACCAGCTGGCCTCCGAGAAGAAGTGCGGCCACCTCGGCGGCAAGGTCCTCGTCCCCACCGCGCAGCACATCCGCACCCTCAACGCCGCCCGCCTCGCCGCCGACATCGCCGACACCCCCACCCTGGTCATCGCCCGCACGGACGCCCTCGCCGCCACCCTGCTGACCAGCGACGTCGACGAGCGCGACGCGGAGTTCTGCACCGGCGAGCGGACCGCCGAGGGCTTCTACCACGTCCGGGGCGGCATGGCCCCCGTCATCGCCCGCGGCCTGGCCTACGCCCCGTACGCCGACCTCATCTGGGTCGAGACCGGCACCCCGGACCTGGCCCAGGCGCGCGAGTTCGCCGAGGCCATCCACGCGCGGTACCCGGACCGGATGCTGGCCTACAACTGCTCGCCCTCCTTCAACTGGAAGGCGGCCCTGGACGACGACCAGATCGCCAAGTTCCAGCGCGAACTCGGAGCCATGGGCTACAGGTTCCAGTTCATCACCCTCGCCGGATTCCACTCCCTCAACCACGGCATGTTCGACCTCGCCCGCGGCTACGCCGAACATGGCATGACCGCCTACGTCGACCTACAGGAGCGGGAGTTCGCCGCCCAGGCGCAGGGCTTCACCGCCGTCAGGCACCAGCGCGAGGTCGGCACCGGCTACTTCGACCTGGTCTCCACCGCCGTCAACCCCGCCTCCTCCACGACCGCCCTGACCGGCTCCACGGAGGAGGAGCAGTTCCACTAGCCGGCCCCTCCCGGCCGGCGCGCCGCACGTCCGTGATCCGTGGGAGCCGGACGACCGTCCCCGTCCGGCCCCGCGCAGCCCCTTCCAGGAGACCGCATGAGCACCACCACCGCCGCCACGCACCGGGTCCGGGTCCTCGCGGCACCGGGCGACCGCCACGACGAGATCCTCACCCCGGAGGCACTCGCCTTCGTCGGACGCCTCGCCGGGGCCTTCGGCGAGCGCCGCCGGCAGCTGCTCAAGGAGCGCCGCCGCCAGGCGATCCGGCTCGCCGCCGGATCCCCGCTGGACTTCCCGATCGCCACCTCCGCCGTCCGCGCCGACCCCACCTGGCGGGTGGCACCACCCGCCCCGGGCCTGGAGGACCGCCGGGTCGAGATCACCGGCCCGCCCGAGCGGCGCATGGCCGTCAACGCCCTCAACTCCGGGGCCCGCGTGTGGATGGCCGACTTCGAGGACGCCACCGCACCCACCTGGGACAACGTCATCGGCGGCCAGCTCAACCTGCTCGACGTCCTGGAGCGCCGCATCGACTTCACCACCCCCGAGGGCAAGGAGTACCGCCTCGGGCACCGGCTGCCCACCCTCGTGGTCCGCCCCCGGGGCTGGCACCTCCTCGAAGAACACCTGGAGTTCGACGGCGGGCCGGTGCCCGCCTCCCTCGTCGACTTCGGGCTGTACTTCTTCCACTGCGCGCAGCGCCAGATCGACGCCGGGCGCGGCCCGTACTTCTACCTCCCCAAGCTGGAGAACCGCTACGAGGCCCGGCTCTGGAACGACGTCTTCGTCCTCGCCCAGGACCTCCTCGGCATTCCCCGCGGCACCGTCCGCGCCACCGTCCTCATCGAGACGATCACCGCCGCCTTCGAGATGGAGGAGATCCTCCACGAGCTGCGCGAGCACTCCTCCGGCCTCAACGCGGGCCGCTGGGACTACCTCTTCAGCCTGATCAAGACCTTCGGCCACCGTACCGACTTCCAGCTCCCCGACCGCGCCCGGGTCACCATGACGGCCCCCTTCATGCGGGCCTACACCGAACTGCTCGTCCGCACCTGCCACAAGCGCGGCGCCCACGCCATCGGCGGCATGTCCGCCCACGTCCCCGGCAAGGACCCCGGGGCGGAGGACGCGGCGCTCGCCACGGTGCGCCTCGACAAGGAGCGCGAGGCCGAGGACGGCTTCGACGGCTCGTGGGTCGCCCACCCCGCCCTCGTCCCCGTTTGCCGCGAGGTGTTCGACGGAGTCCTGGGCGACCGCCCGAACCAGCTCGACCGCACCCGCGAGGACGTCCGGACCACCGCTTCGGACCTGCTCTCCGTCCGCCGCACCGCCGGCCCGCCCACCGAACAGGGCGTCCGCACCAACATCACCGTCGCCCTGAGGTACTTCGACGCCTGGCTGCGCGGCCGGGGCGCCGTGGCCCTGGGCGGGCTGATGGAGGACGCCGCCACCGCCGAGATCGCCCGCGTCCAGATCTGGCAGTGGCTGCGCCACCGGGCCGTCGACCGCGACACGGTGCTCCGGATCCTCGACGAGGAGCTCGCCGCCCTCGGCGCCGCACACCCCTGGGCCGCCGTCGACGAGGTGCGGGAGCTGTTCGAGCGCACGGCCCTCGCGGCGGAACTCCCCCTCTTCTTCACCCCTGACGCCTACACCCGCCACCTCGTGCGCATCCCGGAGGCACGCTCATGAACACCCTGCTCCACCGGATCGCGGTCGTCGGCGGCGGACAGATGGGCGCCGGCATCGCGGAGGTCTGCGCCCGCGCCGGCCTGGACACGATCGTCTGCGAAGCGGACGCCACAGCCGCCCGGGCGGCCCGCGAACGGGTCGCCGTCTCCCTGGAGCGGGCCGTCCAGCGGGGCAAGCTGGACCGGATCTCCGCCGAGGACGCCCTCACCCGCCTCGTCTTCACCACCAGCCTCGACGACCTCGCCGACCGGCAGCTCGTCATCGAAGCCGTCACCGAGGACGCGGACGTCAAGACCGAGACCTTCGCCGCCCTGGACAAGATCGTCGAAGACCACGGGGCGATCCTCGCGACGAACACCTCCTCCCTGCCGGTCATGCGGCTGGGCATGGCCACGGGCCGCGCCGACCGGGTCGTCGGCCTGCACTTCTTCAACCCGGTGCCCGTGCTGCCGCTGGTCGAGGTCGTCTCCTCGCTCCACACCTCCCGGGACACCCGGGAGGCGGTGACGGCCTTCGCCCGGGACACCCTCGGCAAGACCGTGATCCGGTCCCAGGACCGGTCCGGCTTCGTCGTCAACGCCCTCCTCGTCCCCTACCTGCTGTCGGCGATCCGGATGACCGAGTCCGGCTTCGCCACCGCCGCCGACGTGGACGCCGGCATGGAACTCGGCTGCGCCCACCCGATGGGCCCGCTCAGGCTGGCGGACCTGATCGGCCTCGACACCGTCGCCGCCATCGCGGAATCCCTCTACGAGGAGTTCAAGGAACCCCTCTACGCCCCGCCCCCGCTGCTGATGCGGATGGTGCAGGCGGGCCTGCTGGGCCGCAAGACGGGCCGGGGGTTCCACATCTACGACCGGGACCGCTGAACCCCGGTGCCCGTCCGGTGACCCCCGGTGCCCGTCCGGGCCGCGGAACGGCACTCCGGCCCGGCCGCCCGGGCCGGGAGGAGCGGGTCGTGCCGCCGGCCCGCGCATGACATCCTGGCCCGATGCTCCTGAAGGACCTGTCCGCCAGTGTCGACCTCCGCCCGGTGGGTTATCAGTTCGCCACCGTCCGGGGCGACTCGTACGACGACAACTGGCTGGTCATCGCCGGCACGGTGACCACCCCTGAGGGACGCTGGTCCTTCGCCGCCCCGTGCCTGCTCACCGATGAGGCCCGCCGGGTGTCCGCGTGGCTGCGCGCGGTGGCCGCGGGGACGGTGGACGTCACCGGACCCGATGCCGAAGGCGAACTGTCGCCGGACGCGTGCTTCATCGAGCCGGTCGTGGCTTTCAGCCTCGCCGATCGAAGCGAGAACGGGACCGCGGTGCTTCGCGTTCATCTGTCCCTGGAGGCGGCGCCGCAGTGGGAACGGGGCGATGACGGGGCCGATGTCCACCAGTACGTGGTGGAGGTCGGGCTGGACGCCGCCGCGCTGCTCCACGCGGCTGACGAGTGGGACCTCTCTCTGGCCCCGTTCCCGCCCCGCTGATCCCGCGGCCTGACACCCCCCCCGTTCTCCTCGTCGCGCGGCTACACGCTGCCGGGCGGGACGGGGGTGGCCTGGTGGTAGTACATCCGCAACGTCCCGGCCGTACCCCGCCTGCGCCAGAGCGAGCTGCGTCGTGCCCGGTTCCCGTCCAACGTGGTCTCGTAGGTGAGGTGCACCAGTCCGGGTGCCAGCAGGACGCCGGTGAACCCCGAGGGCTCGTAGCGGGGGCCGTCTTCCGTCGCACCGTCCATCTCGGGCAGCGCCGCGAGCACCTCCTCGTACGTCCACCGCCGCCCCGAGGCGCCGACCTCCGTGAACTGAGGGTCCAGCAACTCGCGGGTGAGGGAGCGTGAACTGCGCACGCAGGGGTCCATGAGGCGCAGCTCGCCCGCGATCGCCTCGCGCACGTCATCCGGTTCTTGGCTCATGCAGTGATCTTCGCCCCTTCTCGCCGGGAGAAGGGGATCAGGCCTCGGATCGCCCACCGTCGCCGTCGCGCAGGCGCCGGCGGTGCTTGCGCATGGAGACCTGGGAGCCGCAGCCGGTACTGCAGTACAGCCCGCCCCCGTTGCGGGTGCGGTCGAAGAAGCCGAAATGGCACGGCGGGTTGCGGCACGCCTTGATCCGGGCCCAGTCGCCCGTCTGCGCGAACGTCGTCACCGCGGCCAGCACGGTCCCGAACACCCGCGGCACCCCCGTCTGCGGGGAGGCCAGCTCCACACCGCCGGCCGTGACCACCGTGGCCAGCGGGTAGAGCGCCCCCACCCGTCTCAGGTGCCGCTCGGCGCGCAGCAGCGGCTCACCCAGGCTCTCCTCATCGCCCGAGTGCGCCAGCAGCACGGTCACCAGGGCGTCCCGCAGCTCGCGCGCGACGGCGGCGTCGGCGTCGGTCACCACGGTCTCGCCGCCGAACTCCTCGTGCTCGGCCAGCCACGCCGCGAAGGAGTTCGCGTCCTCGAACAACTCCCGGCGGCCCGATCCGTCCGCGCGCGTGTTCACGTAGGCGAGAACGGTCTCCACCGTCGGCGTGACGGTGCGCGGACTGGGTTTCGGGGATGCGGCGGCCGTATCGATCATCCCCTCACGCTACATCACCGTCGGAGCCCCTAATCAATCTAGTGGGCAACATTCCCAACGATCTCGGTTGACTCGTTGCGGGCTAACGACTTACGGTCGCAACATGAACACCTCATCCCACACCCAGCCCCCCGCCCGTACCTGGCTGATCACCGGCGCGACGTCCGGCATCGGCCGCGAACTGACCCTCCAGGCACTGGAGAACGGCGACACCGTCGCGGCCCTCGCCCGCGACACCTCCTCCCTCGCCGAACCGGCCGGGGCGCACGGTGAGCGCCTCCTCCTCATCCAGGCGGACGTACGGGACGAGCGGGCCGTCCAAGGCGCGGTGGAGGCCGCGCTCACCCGCTTCGGCCGTATCGACGTCGTCGCCAACAACGCGGGATACGGCCTGTTCGGAGCCGTCGAGGAGGCGTCCGACGCGCAGGTCCGCGCCGTGTTCGACACCAACGTCTTCGGGGTCCTCAACGTCCTGCGCGCCACGCTGCCGGTGCTCCGCGCCCAGCGGTCCGGCCACGTCCTCCAGGGCTCATCCGTCTACGGGCAGTCCGCCCACGCCGGCGTGGGTCTGCTCGCCGCGACCAAGTACGCGGTCGAGGGCCTGTCGGACGCGCTCGCGGCCGAGGTCGCACCACTCGGCATCAAGGTCACGGTCATCCAGCCCGGAATGACAGCGACCCCCTTCCTCGCCAACCTCGACGTCGCCGCCGGCCTGACCGACTACGACCAGACCGTCCGCGAGGTCCAGAAGGGCATCGGTGAGCTGCCTGCGTCCGCCTTCTCCGCCGCGGCACGCATCGCCGCGGGCATCCGCACGGCGGTCGAGAGCCCCAACCCGCCGCTGCGCCTGGCCCTCGGCACCTCCAGCACGACGGCCATGCGCCCCGCGTTGGAGGCGCGGATCGCGGACCTGGACGGCTGGCAGCCCGTGACCGACGCCGTCGACGGGCCGTAGGCCACCCGTCCCGCCGGGAACATGACCACGGCGAGCCCGCCCCTCACCCCCGGGGGCCGCCGTCGGCGGCGGTCATGGTGTCCGCCAAATAGTCCACGACGCCCGTGAGGCCACCGCGCTCGCGGTGAGCCGCCCGCTGGCGGTCGGCACCGTTGCCGACCGCGCGCAGCACGGCCCAGCCCTCCGTCACGGTCCCCAGGTCGCCGTGGCGCAGCAGGGACGGCCGAAGGTCCGTCAGCAGCTCCTCCACCAGGGAGGCGGCGGGCACGAGACGGTGGCTGCGGAGATCGACCGCCTCGCCCGCCAGGCCGTCACGGGCGGCGCGCCAGCAGGCGGCGCGCAGGATCTCCGTGGACGGCTCGAACGCGGGCCGTCCGGCCTCGATGTCGGTCAGGGCGGTGTCGACCAGGGCCCTGACGATCGCGGCGAGCAGCACGGTGTCCCGGGCGGTGGCCGTGGCGTCGGCGACCCGGACCTCCAGGGTGGGCGCGTGGTGGGAAGGCCGGATGTCCCAGTACAGCCCGCCGCGGTCCAGGATGCCCCCGGTCGCGATGAGATCGGCGACGAGGCCCTCGAAGTGGGCCACGGACCGGATGTACGGGGGCGGACCGGCGGCCGGCCATCGGGCCCAGGCCATGGTGCGCCAACTCGTGTAACCGGTGTCCCGCCCTTGCCAGAAAGGCGAGTTGGCCGCCAGGGCGATCAGCGCCGGGAGCCGGTGCCGGAGGTGATTGCCCACCTGCAGCGCCGTCCCCAGCTCCGGGACGCCGACGTGGAGGTGGCAGGCGCAGATGCTCTGCTCGTCGTCGAGGGCGCCGAACGCGGCGGCGCTCCGCGCGTACCGGTCTCCTTCGGTCAGCGGGGGCGGCAGCGGCTGGGGGAGTACCGGTGTGCCGCTGGAGACGGCGGCCAGGCCGTGGCGGGCGGCGGCGCGTGCGACGGCCGCCCGCATCGACCGGATCTGCTCGGCGAACAGGTCGAGGCCGGAGTGCGGATCGGTGCGTACCTCGACCTGGTAGCTCGTGATCTCGGTGGTCACCCGGTCCCCGAGCTCGGCGGCCGCCTCGGCCACCACCTTCGGCGCCTCCGGCCGTAACTCCCGGGTCACCCGGTCGACCAGGAGGTACTCCTCTTCGGCGCCGACCGTCAGCAGCGGTCTCCTGGCCCGCCCCGCCTGGGGCGCTACGGCCACAGGGGCCGAACGGAGGTGCTCCGGGGACGTCTGCGGCGACTGTTCGCGGGTCACGCGGTCATCGTGGCACAGACGGTGCCGCTCGGGGAGACGGCCTTCGGGCAGGCTCGGCCGGTGCGCCGGGGGTCCGGGTCCGATGGAGCAGTCCCGGCTGCGGTTCCGGGCGGGAGGTGGTGGCATCGGGGGATGAAAGATCCCTTCGCCTGCGAGGAACCCGCGCTGCTGACGCGTATCGACAGGACGGATCGTGCCGCGGCTCGCCGGGCCGTCGCCTCCCATGCCACATGCGGCGAGGACCTGCGGCTGCTGCTGGACATGCTCGGCCTGGCACTGGCCGACGATCCACCGCCCGTGCCGGACCGCTGACCGGCCGCCTCGACGAGCGAATCCTTCCGATCTCACCTAGTTTGTCCAGCGACCGACCGTTTCTCGGAAAGGGTGTGTTTCCTCATGGCGGAGAAGGCCAAGGGAAAGATGGAGCAGGCCAAGGGCAAGGCCAAGGAGGTCGCGGGCAAGGCGACCGGCAACGAGCGGATGCAGGCCGAGGGCAAGACGGACCAGCTCAAGGGCAAGGTCCGCGAAGCCGCCGACAAGGCGCAGGAACAGGCCCGCGGGATCAAGGACTCCCTGCGCGACCGCCGCCAGGAACCCTGAACCGGTCCAGGACGTACGGCAGATCTCCACGACAGGTCCCCGGCTCGCGCTGCCGGGGACCTGCCGCGCGTCCTGCGCGTGCACGCCCCGGCCTGCCGCGGAGCCGGCCGGCGCGGGGTCAGGGGCGGACGGCTCCGCGCTTCGCTCCGGTGGCGTGGTTCAGGACGAACTCGCTGATGACGGCCGCTGTGGCGTGACGGGCCTCGAAGGCGAGGCCGTGCCGGATGTCCGGCAGGTTGCCGCTGGCATTCCCTCCGGCTGTGGGGCCGGCCCCTCGCCGCCGGGCGGCGGGGTGGGGCGCCGTGGCGGGCGGAGGAGCAGTGCGACGAGGAGCGCCGCCCCGGCCAGGGCGGAGCTGCCGCAGCGCAGCGCCAGGTGCAGGGCGTCGATGAAGGCGGCGTCGACGGCGTCGCGGACGGGGGCGGGCAGGGCGCCCGCGCCGTCGGGGACGGTGCTGGGGAGGTGGCGGCCGAGTTCGGACGGTGCGCCGAGCCGGTGCGGCGAGTCGGCCAGGGTGCTGGTGAGCCGGCTGCCGAGGACGGCCCCGAGGACGGCGATGCCGATGACGCCGCCGAGCTCGCGCAGGGTGTTGAGGGTGGCGGAGGCCATGCCGGCCCGGGCCGGGTCGACGCGCCGCATGACCGTGATGGACACGGGCGTGAACGTCATCCCCATGCCGAGGCCCATGGTGAGCAGGACCCAGACGTACTGCGCGTAGTGGGCGTGTGTGCCGTACAGGGAGAGGGCGCCGAGCCCCGTGGCGCACAGGGTCAGGCCGGTGACCAGCGGGAGCCGGGGCCCGTGGCGCGAGGTGAGCGCGCTCGACAGGGGCGCCGCGACGACGATCATCGCGGTCATCGGCAGCCCCGCCACGCCGGCGTCCGACGGGGACCAGCCCATCACGTCCTGCATGAGCAGCGGCAGGAAGAACGCGGCTCCGAACATGCCGAAGCTGATCATGAACCCGCTCAGCGCGGCTCCGGCGAGCACCCGGTCCCGGAAGAAGCGCAGGTCGAGCATGGGGTCGGGGCTGCGGGCCTCGACCACGAGGAAGGCCGACAGGGTCAGCGCCGCCACGGCGGCGAGGGCGAGCACCCTGGTATCGGTCCAGCCCCGGGCGGGCCCCTCGATGAGCGCGTACACCAGAGCGCCGCATCCCAGTGCGGAGAGTGCCTGGCCCGGCAGGTCCAGCCGCCGGGTGCGGGCCGCGAACTCGGGGAGCACCCGGGCCGCGAGCAGCAGCCCCGCCACCCCGATGGGGACGTTGATCCAGAAGACGGCGGCCCAGCCGAACGCGTCCACGATCGGCCCGCCCAGGACGGGACCGACGGCCAGGCCCAGGGCGGAGACACCGGACCAGAGGCCGACGGCCCGGGCCCGCTCCTTCTCGTCCGTGAAGACGTGGCGCAGGATGGACAGGCTGCCCGGTGTGAGGAGGGCCGCTCCGAGGCCCTGGAGCATCCGGGCGGCGATCAGCGTGCCGGTCGAGCCGGACAGTGCCGCGGCCGCCGAGCCCGCGGTGAAGAGGGCCAGGCCGGTGAGGAAGATCCGCCGGCGGCCGTAGCGGTCGCCGAGGGTTCCGCCGGTGAGCAGCAGCGCCGCGTAGACCAGGCTGTAGCCCTCCACCACCCACTGCAGTCCGCTGACGCCGGAATGCAACTGCTGCCCGATACGGGGCAGCGCGTTGTTGACGATGACGTTGTCGAGCATCGCCATGAACATCGTGGCGCACAGTGTGGCGAGCACGAGGCCCTTGTGCCGGGCAGGCGTCTTCATCATCACACTCCCTAACAGTGTTAGTCGTCGGATCGGTGCGGCTAGACTGCCCCTAACGGTGTTAGTTGGCAAACGGGATTTCCGGTGGGACCCGAGAAGGAGGTGGCCGATGGCCGTGAAGGGCGCGGGCGACGACGGCCCGCAGCAGCCGGGACTCACCCGCCAGGCGCTCGCCCAGGCCGCCCTGCGCGTACTGGAGCGCGAGGGCGTGGGCGGCCTGTCGATGCGCAGGCTCGCCTCCGAGCTGGGGGTGAAGGCGGCCTCGCTCTACTGGCACGTACGCAACAAGGAGGAGCTGCTCGACCTGCTCACCGACGAGCTCATGGCCGACGCCCAGGCCCCGCCCCGGGAGGGCGACTGGCGGGAGCAGGTGCGCGAGTACTGCGTGCGCTACCGCCGGCACCTGCTCGGCAAACGCGACGCCGCCAAGGTCGTCGCGGGCCGGCTCGCCCCGGGCCCGCACCTGCTGCGCCTGATGGAGGACCAGCTCGGCCGGCTGCGGGAGGCCGGCTTCTCCGACGCCGACGCCGCCATGATCAACTACCTGCTCGGCGCGTTCGTCCAGGGCTTCGTGCTCCAGGAGCAGGGCCCCCTGTCGGCGTCCGAGGCCATGGGCGCCGGCCGCCGGGAGGTCGCCACGGCCGCGGGGGAGCAGCTGCGCCGGCTGCCGCAGGAGACCTTCCCCAACCTGATCGCGCTCGCCGGCGACCTGACCGAACCGTCCATGGAGGACCGGTTCTCGTTCGCCCTCGAACGCCTCCTGGACGGACTGTCCACCCTGCGCGAGCAGGACCCCGACGTACGAAATGAGGGACCGCCCCATGAGTGAGCGCACCTACCGGGTCATCGTCCGCGGCGTGTTCGCCGACCTCGACGACACCCGGCGCACCGAACTCCTCGCCTCCGCCGACGAACACGACATCCTCAGGGCCGCGTTCACCGAGGACGGCACCCTCGTCTACGACCGGGAGCTGCGCGCCTTCTCCTTCCGCTGCGTCGTCCGGCAGCCGGCCGACCGGGCGGACGAGACGGCGGGCGATACGGCCTGCGACCGGGCGGCCGCGGCCCTCGCCGCACGCGGCATCGGCCACGGCGCCCTGCGCACCAAGGTCACCAGCGTGGACGACATGAAGGTCCGCCGCCCCCGCCGGGCCTGACCGCCGTCCCGGCCCGCCCCACGCCCCCGGCGGCTCCGGCCGGCGCCTTCCCCGCCGGGGGCCGGTGCCGTCCTCCTGCGGGTGAATGTGCCCGAACGGGCCGTCGGCGGCACCGGTCGCCACTCCAGACTGGAACCGCCCCGCGCGGGCTCCCCGGTGTGCTGGAAGGCGGACGGATCGATGGCGAACGGCACGGTGCTGCTGGCATTGCGTGAGGACCCCCTCGGCGGCGGGGTGGGCGCCGAGCAGCTCAGGCGGATCGGCAAGGAGCTGGAGAACCGGGGCCTGGAGCTGCGGCGTGCGGGGGACGCGCGGGACGCCCGGGCGATGCTGCAGACGGAAGCCGGCATCGCGGCCGCCGTGGTCGCCTGGGATCTGCCGCGCCCGCCCGCCGGCACCCGCGCCGAGGACGTGCGCGGCCGTCCCGAAGGACAGCGCGCCGACGCCGGGGCACCCCGCTCCGGCCGTGGTGAACACGTCACGGATCCAGGCCGGTCGGAGGGGCTGCCGACGGGCGGTGCGGAGGTCCTGGACAGGATCCGTCACCGGTTCAAGGACCTGCCCGTCTTCCTGCTGATGTCCGACGGCTCCGACCACGAGCTCGAACACCTGCCGCTGTGGGTGTCCGAGACGGTCGTCGGCTACATCTGGCCGCTGGAGGACACCCCCGCATTCATCGCGGGCCGCGTCGCGGCCGCCGCCCGCACCTACCTGGCGGACGTCCTGCCGCCGTTCTTCCGCGCCCTGAAGCGGTTCGAGGACGCGCACGAGTACTCCTGGCACACCCCCGCCCACTCCGGCGGGGTCGCGTTCCTGAAGTCGCCGGCCGGCCGGGCGTTCTTCGACTACTACGGCGAGCGCCTCTTCCGCACCGACCTGTCGATCTCCGTCGGGGAACTCGGCTCCCTGTACGAGCACTCGGGGCCGATCGGCGAGGCCGAACGCAACGCCGCCCGTGTCTTCGGCGCCGAGCGCACCTACTTCGTCCTGCACGGCGACTCCACGTGCAACCGGATGGTCGGCCACTACAGCGTCACCGCCGACGAGATCGCCCTGGTCGACCGCAACTGCCACAAGTCCGTCCTCCACGGCCTCGTGGTCTCCGGCGCCCGCCCCGTCTACCTCGTCCCGACCCGCAACGGATACGGCCTCGCCGGGCCCCTCCCACCCGCCGGCATCGCCCGGCCGGCGATCGCCGACCGCATCGCCGCCAACCCCCTCACCGCCGGAGCCGCATCAGCCGACGCCCAGTACGCGGTCATCACCAACTCCACCTACGACGGCCTGTGCTACGACACCGTGGCCACCGCCCGCACCCTCGCCCCCAGCACCCCCCGCCTCCACTTCGACGAGGCATGGTTCGCCTACGCCCGCTTCCACCCCCTCTACCGGGGGCGCTACGGGATGGCCGTGACCGCCGACACGCTCCCGGCCGATGACCGGCCCACCGTGTTCGCCACCCACTCCACCCACAAACTCCTCGCCGCGCTCTCCCAGTGCGCCATGGTCCACGTCCGCACCGCGCCACGCGCGCCGGTGGAACACGACCGCTTCAACGAGGCGTTCATGATGCACGGCACCACCTCCGCCTTCTACCCGGGCATCGCCTCCCTCGACGTGGCCGCGGCGATGATGGACGGCCCCCAGGGGCGGTGGCTGATCGACGAGGCCGTCACCGAGGCGATCCGCTTCCGGCAGGCGGTCGTCCGCACCGGCCGCCGCATCACCGCCGCCGCGGACCGCCCGGACTGGTTCTTCGGCATCTGGCAGCCCGAACACGTAACCGACCCCGCGACCGGCACCCGCATCCCCCTCGCCGACGCCCCCGCCACCCTCCTGGCCACCGACCCCGCCTGCTGGCAGCTCGAACCCGGCGCCGCCTGGCACGGATTCGACGGGCTCACCGACGGCCACTGCCTCCTCGATCCCGTCAAGGTCACCCTCACCTGCCCCGGCGTCACCGCCACCGGCCAGACCCAGCCCTGGGGCATCCCCGCCCGCGTCCTGACGGAATACCTCGCCACCCGCGGCATCGTCGTGGAGAAGACCGACAGC
The DNA here is from genome assembly GCF_040684675.1 of Streptomyces sp. NPDC089915. Lineage (NCBI taxonomy): Bacteria > Bacillati > Actinomycetota > Actinomycetes > Kitasatosporales > Streptomycetaceae > Streptomyces > Streptomyces sp. NPDC089915. The sequence goes on from NZ_JBFBGN010000002.1 coordinate 69,496, forward strand.
TACACCACCCTCATCCTGTTCTCCATGGGCATCACCAAGGGCAAGTGGGGGACCCTCATGGACGCCCTCATGGACTTCAAGGCCCTCTACGACACCGACGCCCCCCTCGACCGGGTCCTGCCCGCCCTCGTGTCACGCCACCGGTCCCGATACCGCAACACCACCCTGCGCGAACTGTGCGCGCGGATGCACGAGCACCTCACCCGCGGCGCCTTCATCACCGCCCTCGACGAGGCCTTCCACGACCTGCCCACCCCGGTCCACCCGCCCCGCCACTGCTACCAGCAGCTCGTCCGGGGCGGCACCGAACGCGTCCGCCTGGCCGACGCCGCCAACCGGATCGCGGCGGCCATGGTCACCGTCACCCCACCCGGAATCCCCGTCCTGATGCCCGGCGAATCCCTCGGCACCTCCGACGGCCCCCTGCTGCGCTACCTCACCGCCCTCGAGGCCTTCGACCGCGCCTTCCCCGGCTTCGGCAGCGAGGCCCACGGCGTCACCCTCGACCCCGACACCGGCGACTACCTCATCGAATGCCTCCGCACGCCCGGCGCCGCGACGGCCGGCTGAATCCGAGGCGCCGGAGCCCTACCGGCGCGGCGGGGTCTGCCCGGCCAGTACGGCGGTGGCGCGTTCCAGGAGGGCGCACAGGGCGGCGTGTTCCTCCGGTTCGAAGGCCTCGGTGAGGGCTCGCTCCAGGACGATGACCTCCTGGTAGGCGCGGTCCAGCACGGCGCGCCCCTCGTCGGTCAGGGACGTGAGCAGGACCTTGGCGTGCGACGGCGACGGCGTGCGGGCGATGAGGTCCTTCCGCTGCAGGCCGGTCAGGACCGTGGCCATCGTCTGCTGGGTGACGCCGCAGGCCCGGGCGAGCTGCGCGCCGGAGAGGGCGGCCCCCGCCGCCAGGGCGAGGAGCACGGTGTACTGCGTCATCGTGAGCCCGTGCCCGCGCAGGACCGCTTCGTGGTGGCCCATCAGGGCCTGCTCGGCGCGCCGGATGCGGCTGCACAGGTAGTCCTCGGCCGGGGCGCCGGTCTGGTGGTGCGCGGACGGATCGGGCATGGCCCCTCCAGGTGAATCAGTCTTCTTAGTTGACTCAGGATGCTGTTACTCGTACGGTCGGCACGTTCGCAGGTATCAGGATACTGATTCATCTGAGGGAGCAGAGACATGAAGGCTGTCGTCCTCGACACCGACGACCGGTTCCACCTCACCGACGTCGCGCGGCCCGCCCCCGGTCCCGGCCAGGTCGCCGTCGCCGTCCGGTACGCCGGCATCCAGTGGGGTGACGTGCTCGTGCGCCGGGGCCATTTCCCGGTGCCGCGGCCCTTCGTCGCCGGGTTCGAAGCCGCAGGACGCGTCGTCGGCGTCGGCCCGGGTGTCAGCGAGGCCCTGCTGGGACGGGCGGTCACCGCGCTGACCGCAGGGGGCGCCTTCGCCGAGGTGGTGATCGCCTCCGCCGCGCTCACCTTCGACGCCGAGGGCATCGACCCGCGCACCGCCGCCGCGTTCGGCTGGGCGACACCGACCGCGTACGACCTGGTCCACACGGTCACCCGGGTGCGGCCGGGCGAACGCGTCCTGGTCCACGCGGCGGCCGGCGGCGTCGGCACCATGGCCGCCCAGTTCGCCCGGGCGGCCGGCGCCGGCCGTGTCGTCGGCGTGGTCGGCGACACCGAACGCGCCGCGTACGCAGCCCGCTTCGGCTACGACCGGCTCATCACCCGGGCGGAGTTCGCCGCCGTCGGGGAGGGCCGGGCGCAGGAGGGGGAGGCGTTCGACGTCGTACTCGACCCGGTCGGGGGTGCCACCCGCCTGGCCGGCCTGCGGCGCCTCGCCCCGCACGGCCGGCTGGCCATGTACGGAGCTCTGGCCGGCTCCGCGCCCGTCGCGCTCGACGGCGACGAACTGCTGATGAGCGGCCGGTCCGTGATGTCCTACAACAGCGACCTGCTCAGCCGGACCCACCCCGAGCGGCTCGCCGACAGCGCCCGGCACGCCCTGAGAGCCGTCGCCGACGGCCACGTCCGGCCGGACGTCACCGCCGAGTACGAGATGGCCGACCTCGGCGAGGCCGCGGACCGGCTCGCGCGGGGAGGGACGTACGGCAAGAGCATCCTGCGCATCGAGCCGCACCTGACCGAGCCCGAGCCGGACTTGTTCAGCTGACCCCGCATGGGCGGCACGACAGTGCCCTGCCCATCCGCTCAGGTGTGGAGGCGGCTGTTGGCGCCGTCGCGTCCGTCGGCGTGCTCGTCGTTGAACCAGTAGTCGCCGGCGGCGAGGTAGCGGAAGGAGTGGGCGCTGTGCGCGGGCAGGGCAACGGTCGCGGCGCGGGTGCCGTCGCCCCGGGGGGTGAGGGGGTGGGCGTCGGGGTTCCAGTGGTTGAAGTCGCCGACCACGCTGACCGGCCCGTCCGGGTTGTCCTCGGGAAGGACGAAGGTGACCTTGGTACGGCCCTTGAGCTGCTTGCGTTCGAGCATCGAGACCTCCACGGGAGAAACGGGAACGAGGCATCCTCATCCCACGCCCGCCGTTTGCGGCCGTAGGCGCCTTGCGGGCGGTCGGTGGTCACCCGACCGTGGACGGATGCGGGGGCCAGGTGGCGGCGGGGGAGGGGGCGCCAAGCGGTTCAGAGTTCCGACCGGTAGGCGGGGTCGATGACCAGGAGCCATTCGTCCCCGCGCGTCTCCACGGCGTAGCCGGCGTTGCGGAAGGCCGCGGCCAGGGCCAGGCCGAAGGCGTGACGGAGTCCGGGCAGGTCGGACCGGCCGTGGTTGCGCGCACGCCGGGGGCCCCGTCGGCGTACCCGCAGGCGCGGGAGGTCCTGGGGCATCCAGCCCACCATCACGCCGCGGGCGTGCGCGACGATGTGGACGCCTTCCGCCCCGGCGGCGCTCTCGGCGAACCCGGCCTCCTCCAGCACGGCGCGGACCGCGGCCGGGAACGGGCTCTCGTGATCGTTCACGGCGGCACTCTAGAACGCCCGGCGGCGCCGTCGGCCCAGGCCCGCAGAGGGCGCCGACGCCGCGCCCGCCCGCCGGGGCCCGGCCCCGCCAAGCGGAGCAGTACGACGGCCCGGCGGGAGGAACGCCGCCCGGGCCGTCCCCCCGGCCGCCCCCCCGGATCCCCGGGGCGAGCTTCCTCTACGAACGCGGTAGCGATCCGGCAGCGAAGTCCGACTGGTCCCGCACGCGTTGCGCCCGCTGCTCGATCAGACGGCGGAATCCGGCCAGCGCGAACCGTTCCCCGGTGGCCGTGCCGGGTCCGGGAATGCCGGCGACCTCGGCCATGAGCTGCTGGGGTTGGGGCTGCCAGCCCACCACCAGGACGCGCAGGCCCAGGAGTTCCGCGTGCCGGTGCAGGTCCAGGAGGTGCAGCAGTCCGCCGGCGTCCATGGACGTCATGTGGTGCACGTCCACCATGAGGTCCCGTTCATAGGCGGTGACGCCGTCCAGCACCTGCTGCAACTGCCCCGCGGCACCTTCGTCGAGGTGTCCGCTGATGCCGGCCAGGACCGTACTGCCGCAGCGCTGGACGCCCAGGGTGATCAATGTGCTTCTCCTTCCGCCCGCAGGACCAGGCCTCCGGGCCCTCCATCCTGGCCGGGCGGCCCCCCGAACGGGCGCAGGCGCGCAGGGTGACGCAGCCGGGCCGACGACGTCGCCGGCCGGAATCAGGGAGTTTCGCCGGGCAGACGCGGCGCGAACCCCGGGCGGCGGGGGACCGCCCGGGGGCGGATCCCGACGCCCCCGCTCCGGGCTGCGGGCTCCGGCGGCCCGCCGGAGAATGGCCGGGAACGCTCGCTGCCGGCCCGCCCGCCCCGGGCAACCGCAGGTACGCGGTCCTGGTCGGCCTGAGGAGGTCCAGCCCATGAAGCGCAACCTGTACGTCGCCGCGGCCGCGGCCCTGCTCGCCTGCGGCCCGACGACCGCCGCCCTCGCGGCGCCCACGCACCCGGTACAGGCGTCTCCCGCGGCCGTGGCCGCATCGCCGGCCGACGTCACGGCCGAGGGAGCCGGCGCGGCGGCCCTCAGGAACTACCCCGGGGTGATCGAGTCCCTCAGCAGGGACGCCGGCGTCTGGCACGTGGACGTGATCACCAAGGACGGCAGGGGCCACGCCGAGCTGAAGGTCGATGCGGCGAGCGGGAAGGTGACCCGGGACAACGTGGACACCGACGAGGACTCAGGCGGCCACAAGGACCTGCTGGCAGCCAAGGTCACCGCCGAACAGGCACTCAAGGCCGCCGTCGCCGCCCACCCGGGCGAGGCGCGGAGCGTCGAGTGGAACTCCGACGAGGACGACGACGGCAACAGCAAGGCGGCGTCCTGGCACGTCGAGGTACGCGGCTCCGACGGCAAGACCTGGGACGGCTCCGTGGACGCCACGACCGGCAAGGTCACCGCCCAGTCCGACTCGGACGACGCAGGCTGAGCGAGGCCGCGACGGGAGCCGCGCCCCGACCCGGGCGCGGCTGCGGCGCGCCCCCGGCGGGGACCGCCATACCCGTACGGGCACCGCCCGGTCAGCTCTTGCGGCTCGGGAGGATCTCCTTGGCCTTGGCGAGGGCGAAGCCCCAGCCCTGGGACACCGTGGCCCTGCCGGGGACGGCGACCTCCTCGGGGTTGGTGAGGACGTCGAGGACCACCGGCCCGGGGGTGGCCAGGGCCCGGCGTACGCCCTCGTCGAGTCCGGCCGGGTCGGTGATCCGGATTCCGGTGAGGCCCAGGGCCGTGGCGACGGCCGCGAAGTCGGGGTTGTCGAGTTCGGTGCCGAACTCGGGGAGTCCCGTCTGCTCCTGCTCCAGCTTGACCATGCCCAGTCGGCGGTTGTCGAAGACGACCAGTTTGACCGGCAGCCGGTACGTCCTGATGGTCATGAGGTCGCCGAGGAGCATGCCGAGTCCGCGCCCCCTTTCGCCTTGAGGGTCAGCACCATGGGCGCGGCGAGCACGTCGGCTGTCTCGAGGACCTCCGGGCGGGCTTCGCGGGCGCCCTGGCCGACGAGCAGCGTGACCCGGGACGCCCGGTTCAGCAGCTCCGCGGCGCGCTGGAGGGCGGGGTCGTCGGGGCGGGTGACCGCCCGGTCCAGTGCGAAGCGGGCCGGCCGGTCCTCGGTCACCTCCTGGTCGCCCAGGTCGCCCGGGACGGTCAGTACGGCGACGCCTCCCCGGGTGACGGCGGCGCGTACGGCGGACTCGATCAGGCGGGGCAGCTGGGCCGGGCTGGTGAGGGTGGCCCGGTGGACGGCGACGTCCCGGAAGAGGAGGTCGTTGTCGACCTCCTGGAAGTAGTCGCTGCCGATCTCGGCGAGGGGGACCTGCCCGCAGACGGCCAGGACGGGGGCGTGGCTCTTGGCGGCGTCGTAGAGCCCGTTGAGGAGGTGCACGGAGCCGGGTCCCACGGTGCCCATGCAGACGCCGATGGTGCCGGACAACTGGGAGCGTGCGCCCGCGGCGAACGCCGCGGCCTCCTCGTGCCGGCATCCGATCCACTCCAGCCCTTCGGTGGTGCGGATGGCCTCGGTCAAGGGGTTCAGGGCGTCTCCGACGACGCCGAAGACGTGTTGGACGCCCAGCTCCTGGAGTGCGTCCACGATCACGCGGGCGACGGTGCGTGCCACAGCGATGCCCTCCGGTCGGTTGCGGCCCCCGGGTCTGGGGGCCGGGGTTCGGGTTCAGTGGGTGAAGCGGTCGGGCTCGGCCGTCGTCCAGTCGTCTGCCCAGCTCTCGGGCGGGGATGCGAGCAGCTGTCCCGGGGTGAGCCAGGTGTGGAGTTCGGCGTACGAGCGGACGGTGTGCGGGTCCACGCGGTGGAGCAGCATGTGGGGGCGGAGCCCGGCCGGGTCGTCGACGCCCATGGAGGCCATGATCTGCAGGGCGCTCTTGACGGTGGCCTCCTGGTAGCGCCGGACGCGTCGTGCCTTGTCGCCGACGTCCAGGGCGCGGGCGCGCCGTGCGTCCTGGGTGGCGACACCGACGGGGCAGGTGTTGGTGTGGCAGCGCTGCGCCTGGATGCATCCGACCGCGAACATCATGGCCCGGGCGGCGTTGGTGTAGTCGGCGCCCTGGATGAGCCGTTTGACGATGTCGCTGCCGGTGGCGACCTTGCCCGAGGCGCCGATGCGGATCCGGTCGCGCAGTGCGGTGCCGACCAGGGCGTTGTGCACGGTCATGAGGCCCTCGCTCAGCGGCAGGCCGACGTTGTCGGCGAATTCGAGGGGGGCCGCGCCCGTGCCGCCCTCCGCTCCGTCGACGACGATGAAATCGGGTGTGAGGTCCTCGTCCAGCATCGCCTTGCACACCGCGAGGAACTGGCGGCGCGAGCCGACGCAGAGCTTGAACCCGACGGGTTTGCCGTCGGCCAGTTCCCGCAGGCGGGCCAGGAAGCAGACGAGTTCGCGCGGGGTGGAGTACACGCGGTGGTAGGGCGGCGAGATGACGGTCTCGCCCTGCGGCACCCCGCGTACCCGGGCGATCTCCGCGTTGACCTTGGCGCCCGGCAGTACCCCGCCGATCCCGGGTTTGGCGCCCTGGCTGATCTTCAGCGAGACGCATTTGACCTGCGGGTGTGAGGCCTTCTCGGCGAACTGCCGCTCATCGAAGCCGCCGTCCTGCGTGCGGCACCCGAAGTAGCCGGTGCCGATCTCCCACACCAGGTCCCCGCCCGGGCGCAGGTGGTACGCGGACAGCCCGCCCTCGCCGGTGTCGTGGGCGAACCCGCCGGCGTGCGCGCCCGTGTTGAGGGCGAGGACGGCGTTGGCGGACAGGGAGCCGAAACTCATGGCCGAGACGTTGAGCAGGGCCATGTCGTAGGGGCGCGTGCAGGCGGGGCCCCCGATCCGCACCCGGGGCGGATCCTCCGACACCGGCCGGGGGGCCATGGAGGGGGCGAGGTACTCGCTTCCGGACTGGTAGAGGTCGAGTTCGGTGCCGAAGGGCTCCTCCGCGTCGGTTCCCTTGGCGCGCTCGTAGACGATGCTGCGCACGTCGCGGTCGAAGGGCCGGCCGTCGAAGTTCCGCTCGATGAAGTACTGCTGGAGTTCCGGGCGCAGCGCCTCCAAGCCGAAGCGCAGGTGCCCCAGGAGGGGGTAGTTCCGCAGGACCGAGTGCCTGCGTTGTACGAGGTCGTGCCCGGCGGTGACGGCCAGCAGGAACAGGGGCGCGGCCACGGCCCACCACCCGGGCGAGCAGAGGAGGGCGGCGGCCGCCGCGCCGGAGGCGGCCACTGCGAGGAGGGGCACCAGGAGAATCTTCACCACACGCCGCTTCTGTCCGGATGAGGGCCGGCCAACCGCCCGGGACCGGGATGGCTGCGGGGAGTGATCCGGGCGTTCCTGATGGTGCTCTCGGATTCAGGTCTGGCGAAACAGGAACCTTAAATCGTACTATGTCTGGTATGGAAACGGCCGAGCCTCGGACCAGCTGGACGTTCGTCACGCACCACGCCCGGATCCTCGCCATGGTCTTCCGCGATCCGGAGATCCGGTTGCGCGATCTGGCCGAGAGCTGCCGGCTCACGGAGCGGGCGGCGCAGGCCATCGTCGGGGACCTGGAGAGCGCGGGATACCTCACCCGGGTTCGCCACGGCCGCCGCAACCACTACGAGGTCACGCCCGGCACCCTCTTCCGGCATCCGGCCGAGGGCCACCAGGAGATCGAGAACCTCCTGCGACTGCTGGCCGCCGGCTCGCCCATCGGGGCCGCCGGCGCCCCGCCCCCGGACGGCGGTGGCCGTGAGCCCGGCGCTCACGGCTGACCTGCCCTCTCCACTTTCCAGGGTTGTGAAGGGAGCAAGGCCATGACCTCCCCTCTTGACGGTCTGCCCGCCCCCGCGGCAGGGGACACCGGCGCCATCCTGCCGCCTTCGTCGCTCTCCCTGACCTTCGAACCCGGGCCGCACAGGGTGCTGGCCCGGGTGTCCGGCGAGATCGACATGGATGACGCCGAGGGCCTGCGCAAAGACCTCTCCACGGCTCTGGACTCCAGCCGCGACGGCCTCGATGTCGACCTGTCCGCCGTCACCTTCTGCGACAGCCAGGGCCTGCACGTCCTCCTGGACCTGAACCGCCTGGCCGCGAAGACCGGCAAGTCCCTCGTACTGACCGCCCTCAGCCGCCCCGTCGCCCACCTGCTGGACGTCAGCGGGACCGACCGCCTGCTGAAGGTCCGCGGCCGGCCCGACCCGAAGCACCCGTAGCGCGAGCCATCCCGCCGTACCGCGTGCACCTGGCGGCCGACGGGGAAGAGGCGAAGGTATGCCGGATCCCACACGTCGCTTCCGCCCCTTCCAGCGCCTCCGCCACGTCCCGCGCCGCCTGGCCGCCAGGCGGCGTGACCCCGTGGTGGTGCAGAGCGTACGGTCCACCGGCGCCGCGGTGCTCTCGTACGTCGTCGCGCTCCGGCTCAGCGAGGAGCCCGCGCCGCTGACGGCCCCGCTGACCGCCCTGCTCGTGGTCCAGGTCACCCTCTACTCCACGCTCACCACCGGCGTACGCCGCGTGAACTCGGTCGTGGCCGGGGTGCTGGTCGCCATCGGCTTCAGCGCGCTCGTCGGCCTGACCTGGTGGAGCCTCGGCCTGGTCATCCTGGCCTCCCTCGTGGTCGGACACCTCGTGCGGGTCGACGAGTTCGTCCCCGAGGTGGCGATCAGCGCGATGCTCGTCCTCGGTGTCACCCGGGTGGCCGACACGGCCTGGGACAGGGTCCTGGAGACGCTGATCGGCGCGGTCGTCGGGCTGGCCTTCAACCTCCTGTTCGCCCCGCCCGTCTGGGTGGAGCCCGCCAGCCGCGCCATCGACGACCTGGCCGCCCGGATGGCCGCGCTGATGACCGGCATGGCCGACGAGCTCACCGGCCGGACCACGGTCGCCGGGGCCGCGACCCGGCTGCACGAGGCGCGCCGCCTCGACAACGACATCGCCGGGGTGGACGCCGCTCTGCGCCAGGCGGAGGACAGCCTGCGCATGAACCCCCGCGTCCGCGAGGGTCTGATGTTCCGCCTGGTCCTGCGCACCGGCCTGGACACCCTGGAGATCTGCGCCGTCGTCCTGCGCGTATCGGCCCGCGCGCTCACCGACCTGGCGAAGGCACGCGCCGACGAGCCGCTGTTCTCCCCGGCGGTGACCCGGGCCCTGCAGGATCTGTTCGGGCACATGGCGCTCGCCGTCCACAGCTTCTCCCGCCTGATCACCGCCCAGGTCACCACCAACGCGGAGGAGCAGGAGGACCGCCTCACGCGGGAGCTGGGCATGGCACGCGACTCCCGCGACCTGCTGGCACGCCTGCTGCTGGAGCAGCTGCAGACCTCGCCCGCGCACTGGCAGCTGCACGGCGCGCTGCTCGCCGACGTCGACCGGGTGCTGGACGAACTCGACGTGGACAAGCGCTCCCAGCGCCTCATGGAGGAACTGGACCGGCACTCGCGCCTCCGCCACGAAGCCGGCACCCGCCTCCACCGAGCCCTGCGCAGTGCGGCCCGCCGCTGAGACCGCGTGCGCGGACGAAGCCCGACCGGGCCGTGCGGACTTCCAGGCGGCCCCGCGGCCCCGAGGCCTCCCGGCCGGCCGATGAGCGGCCGACCGGGAAGCCGGGCGACGGACTCAGCCGAGGTCGAACCGGTCGAGGTTCATCACCTTGTTCCACGCCGCCACGAAATCGCGCGCGAACTTCTCTCCCGCGTCACGGGAGGCGTAGACCTCGGAAACGGCGCGCAGCTGGGAGTGCGAGCCGAAGACGAGGTCGACGGCGGTCGCCGTCCACCTGCGCTCGCCCGTGCCGCGGTCCCGGCCCTCGAACACGTTCTCGTCCGAGGCCGACGGGGTCCATTCCGTCCCCATGTCGAGCAGGTTGACGAAGAAGTCGTTGGTCAGCGTCCCCGGCTGGTGCGTGAAGGAGCCGTGCGGGGACCGCTCGAAACCGGTACCGAGGGCGCGCATGCCGCCGACCAGCACCGTCATCTCGGGCGCGGTCAGCGTCAGCAGGTTGGCACGGTCCAGCAGGAGCGTCTCCGGCGGCAGCTTCTCCCCGGCCCGGAGATAGTTGCGGAACCCGTCCGCACCGGGTTCCAGTACCGCGAACGACTCCACGTCGGTCTGCTCCTGCGAGGCGTCCGTGCGTCCCGGTGCGAACGGGACCTGGACGTCGTGCCCGGCGTCCTGCGCTGCCTGCTCGACGGCCGCGCACCCGCCCAGGACGATGAGGTCGGCCAGGGAGATCTTCGTCCCGCCGGACTGTGCGGCATTGAAATCCTGGCGGATCCGGTCGAGGGCGGCCACGGTCTCGGCCACCTCGGACCCGGAGTTGACCTCCCAGTCCTTCTGCGGCGCGAGCCGGATCCGCGCCCCGTTGGCCCCACCGCGCTTGTCGGTGCCGCGGAAGCTCGCCGCCGACGCCCACGCGGTGGCGGCCAGCTGGGGGACGGACAGGCCGGAGGCGCGGATCCGGCGCTTGAGGTCGGCGATCTCCGCATCCCCGACCAGGGGGTGGTCGACCGGCGGTACCGGGTCCTGCCACAGCTGAGGCTCGGGAATCCAGGGGCCGAGGTAACGCGTGAGGGGGCCCATGTCGCGGTGCAGCAGCTTGTACCAGGCCTTGGCGAACGCGTCCGCGAGCCGCTCCGGGTTCTCGTGGAAGCCCTTCGCGATCGGCCCGTAGACCGGATCCAGCTTCAGCGAGAGGTCCGTCGTCAGCATCATGGGGGCGTGCCGCTTCGACGGGTCGTGGGCATCGGGCACCGTGCCCTGGGCCGAGGGGTCCGTGGGCGTCCACTGCTGCGCGCCGGCCGGGCTCGTCGTCAGTTCCCAGTCGTACTTGAACAGGTTGTCCAGGTACCCGTTGTCCCACTTGGTCGGATCGGTGGTCCAGGCGCCTTCGAGCCCGCTGGTGAGCGAGTCGACGCCCGCGCCGGTGCCATAGGTGTTCTTCCAGCCGATGCCCTGCTGCTCGACCGGACAGGCCTCCGGTTCGGGACCGATGTAGTCGGGACCGACCGCGCCGTGGCATTTGCCGAACGTGTGGCCGCCGATGATGAGCGCGGCGGTCTCCTCGTCGTTCATCGCCATGCGGGCGAAGGTCTCCCGGATGTCGCGAGCGGCGGCGATCGGATCCGGATTCCCGTTGGGGCCTTCGGGATTGACGTAGATCAGCCCCATCTGTACGGCGCCGAGGGGATTGGAGAGTTCGCGTTCGCCGCTGTAGCGCTCGTCTCCGAGCCAGGTGTCCTCGGGCCCCCAGAAGATTTCCTCGGGCTCCCAGATGTCCTCTCGCCCGAAGCCGAATCCGAACGTCTTGAACCCCATGGATTCCATGGCGCAGTTTCCGGCGAATACCAGCAGGTCGGCCCATGAGATCTGCCGGCCGTACTTCTGCTTCACCGGCCAGAGCAGCCGGCGGGCCTTGTCGAGGCTCGCATTGTCCGGCCAGCTGTTGAGCGGGGCGAAGCGCTGTGCGCCCGAGCCGCCACCGCCCCGGCCGTCGGCGATGCGGTACGTACCCGCGGCGTGCCAGCTCATCCGGATGAAGAGGGGGCCGTAGTGGCCGTAGTCGGCGGGCCACCACTCCTGCGAGTCCGTCATCACCGCGAAGACGTCCCGTCTCAGCGCTTCGACGTCGAGGGATCTGAACTCCTGCGCGTAGTCGAAGTCCTCGCCCATCGGGTTGGAACGGGGCGAGTGCTGGTGGAGGACCTGGAGGTCCAGCTGGTTCGGCCACCAGTCCCCGTTCGCCCTCGGGCGGGCCGGCGCGGGGGTCGGGGAGGGGATCGCGGGGTTTTCGCTTTCGCTGCCGGACACGTCCGTTCCTCTTTCCGTCTCGGTGCTGCATATCCTCATGGATGATGCAGATAATCGAGTATGTTTCGACGTTCGTATGGTCGCGTATCCGGGACCGCACCGGCGCGAAAACACGCTGAGCGCGTTCACACGACAAGCGGCGGCAATCGAAGATTTTCATCATTCCGCCGAGTCTGAACAGGTGAGCCGAAATGAATGACCTGCTGGAGCGGCTGAGATCGCGCGGGCGCGGTTGGCGCATGACGTCCCAGCGGCGTGTCGTCGTGGAGACCCTCATGGGCGAGCACGTCCACCTGACGGCCGACGAGGTACACGCCCGCGCGGCACGCAGGCTGCCCGAGATCTCACGGGCCACCGTCTACAGCACCCTCGGTGAACTGGTCCTGCTCGGCGAGGTGCTGGAGGTGTCCGCCCAGGGGCGCGCGAAGCGCTACGACCCCAACGCGGGCCACGCGCACCACCACCTGGTGTGCTCCGGCTGCGGCCTGATCCGGGACGTCTACCCGGTCGGAGACCCGGTGGCCGGCCTCCCCGACGAGCAGCGGTTCGGCTTCAGCGTGTCGGCCGTCGAGATCGTCTACCGCGGCCTGTGCCCGACGTGCGCTCCCGCTCCACGGCCGGCGCCCCCGTCCGGCCCCCCAACGCATCGGTGACGACGAAGCCGACGCCCGCGTGACCGCCTCCGACCCGCGTTCAGTACCCCGTAACCCGAGCCATGGGACAATGTAGGCAGGCATTCGTGTGGTCGTGGCACCTTGCGGCAGACCGAAGCTACCGAACGGTAGCCCGACCCGAACCGAAGGGCCGCCGTGAAGCGCACCGCCCCCTCGTCCGCCGCCATGGCCGTCGTCACCCTCGCCGCCGGCGTGCTGTTCACCTCAGGCACCGCCTCCGCCGGAGAGCGGACCGGCACCGCACACGCGGGGCGCGACGTCTACGGGACGAAGACCCCGTACTCCCCGCAGGGCAGGCCCGGCCGCTACCAGAACGCTCCGGAGGGCTTCGCGCCGGTCTTCACCGAGAGCGTCGCCCGCCACGGCTCCCGCGCCATGACGGACAGCGGCGACGGTGACGCCGTGCTCACCGTCCTGCAGAAGGCCCAGGACCAGGGCTCCCTCACCGGTCTCGGTGAGCGTCTGGGCCCGCAGGTGCGCTCACTGCTGGCCGCCGCCTCGGCGCTCGGCTACGGCAACCTCTCCGCCCGCGGCGCGGACGAGCACCGGCAGACGGCACTGCGCCTGGAGCAGCGGCTGCCGAGCCTCGTCGCGGGCATCGCCGCCCGGCACGAGCCCATCGTGGTGGAGACGTCGGGCGTGCCGCGCGCGGTGGCGAGCGCCGACGCGTTCACGGGTGGTCTGGCCTCGGGGGAGCCGGCGTTGGCGGGCCTGATCGAGGAGCCGGTCACCGACAAGAACCTGCTGTACTTCCACAAGCAGCCGCAGAACGCCGACTACCAGGCGTACGTGAAGAGCGATCCGCAGCTGACCGCGGTCCTCACGGGCATCGACGGCGACCCGCGCACCGACGAAGCGGCGCACCGCGTCGTCGCGCGCCTCTTCCGGAAGGACTTCGCGTCGGCGCTGTCCGCCGAGGCGCGGATCTCGTTCGCCCGTTCGCTGTCCCAGCTCTACAGCGCGGTGCCCGACCTGGCCGTGGAGGCGCCGGACGTCGACTTCACCCCGTTCCTGACCCACCGCGACGCCCAGTGGTTCGCCTACCTCGACGACGCGGAGGAGTTCTACCAGAAGGGCCCCGGGTTCAGCGGACGCACGATCACCTACAAGATGGCCGGCGTCCTCCTCGACGACCTCCTCGCCCAGGCCCAGGCCAAGGCCTCCGGCACCAACCGCAACGGCGCGGTGCTGCGCTTCACCCATGCCGAGGAGATCGAGCCGCTCGCCGCGCTGATGGGCTTGCCCGGCAGCACCGAGCCCGCCGAACCGGGGGAGCCTTACACGTACGGGAACAACCCGTGGCGCGGGGCCGAGGTCTCGCCGATGGCGGCGAACATCCAGTGGGACCTGTTCGCGAACACGCCCTCCGAGGGCCGGCCCGCCCGCCACCTCGTGCGCATGCTCTACAACGAGAAGGAGACGGCCTTCAAGCCTTCCTGCAAGCCCGTGTCCAAGGGCAGCTACTTCTACGAGCTCGACGAACTCAAGCGCTGCCTCGCCCACACCTGAACCCCCCGCCTCCGCCGCGGCGGCCTCGGGCGCTGCCGGGACGCGCGATCGGCGGCGCGACCGGACACCCCCGGCGCCGCTGACGACCAGGGTGTGGCAGAGGCTCCGGGCATGCCGGTGCCGACCCGGAAGACCGACATGCGCGCTTCATCCCGATGTGAGCCCTAAGGTGCTCGGGTGAGACGTCGCGCGTTCCTCCTGCTGGCAGCGGCCGCCGGTACCCAGGGCTGTGGATCCCCGTCCCGTCCTGCCGCCGGCCGGGCGACCGGCCGTCCGTCGGACGGCGGCGCCTCCGGCTTCGCCAACCCGGTGCGGATCCCGCCCCTGCTGGAGCCCGTCGTGGACTCGGCCGGGGTGAAGACCTTCACCTTGACCGCGCAGCGCGGCCGGACGGAGTTCCTGCCCGGCAAGCCGGCCCCGACCTGGGGGTTCAACGGCCCCTACCTGGGGCCGACCCTGAGGGCCTCACGCGGAGACCGGGTCAGGGTGAACGTCGTCAACCGGATCGGCGAGGACACCACCGTCCACTGGCACGGCATGCGGGTGCCGGCCCTGATGGACGGCGGACCCCAGCGGATCATCGCACCGGACGCCACCTGGAGCCCGCACTGGACCGTGGAGCAGCCCGCGGCCACCACCTGGTACCACCCCCACCCCCACGGCTACACCGTCCAGCACGTCTACCGGGGCCTGGCCGGGATGTTCCTGCTCGACGACCCCCGGTCCCAGGCCCTGGACCTGCCCAGGACCTACGGAGTCGACGACTTCCCGCTCATCGTCCAGGACAAGGTCCTCAACGACGACGGCACCCTGTCGGAGAAGCGGCTCGACGACTCGGTCTTCTTCCTCGGCGACCGGATCCTCGTCAACGGCACCCTCGACCCCCACCTGAAGGTCGGCTCCCAGCGGGTACGCCTGCGGATCCTCAACGCCTCCAACTCCCGCCTCTTCCACATCGGGTTCGCCGACGGACGCGCCTTCCAGGTCGTCGGGGCCGACGCCGGGCTGCTTCCGGCCCCGGCCCAGGTGGACCGGATCTCGCTGAGCCCCGCCGAGCGTGCCGAGATCGTCGTCGCCTTCTCACCGGGCGAGAGCGTGATCCTGCGCAGTTCCGGTGGCCGGGACCCCATCGACAAGGGGGACTTCGACCTCCTGAAGATCATCGCCGCCGACCGGCTCCGCCCTTCGTCCGAGGTTCCCGACCACCTGGGGACGACTCCGCCCATCGAGGTGCCGGCCGACGCCCGGGTGCGCGGCTTCCGCCTCGACGGGGACGACGAGATCAACGGCCGCGACTACGCCATGGACCGCATCGACGAGGTCGTACCGGCCGGGGCACGGGAGATCTGGGAGGTCGAGGCCCGAGACCACGCGCACAACTTCCACATCCACGAGGTCGCCCTCCGCGTCCTCGACATCGACGGCAGCCCGCCCCCGCAGTGGTACCGGTCGCAGAAGGACACCGTCTTCCTCCCGGCGAAGTCGAAGGTGCGGCTCGCCGTGGAGTTCGGGCACTTCACCGACCCCAGGACGCCCTACATGTTCCACTGCCACATCCTGCGCCACGAGGACCGGGGCATGATGGGCCAGTTCGTGATCGTCGAACCCGGCACGGAAGCCGAGGTCCCCCGCACCCTCCCGACCGGCCATGCCGGCCCACACGGCTGACACCCCCACACGCCGGCCGGGCGCCGCGCCCGAGGGCGCTCCGTCACTCGGCACGAACCCTGACGGCTGCCGTCCGGTACCCCGGGCGTGCCGTCATGCGGGGCAGGTCGTAGCCTGCCGCCATGACAGGTATACCGCCGCTGACCCCCGACGCCGCCTTCGAGATGCTGCTGGCCGGCAACCAGCGGTTCACGACCGGAGCACTGGAGCACCCGAACCAGGACGCCGCGCGCCGGATGGAGACCGCACCGGTCCAGCGTCCCTTCGCGGTCATGTTCGGATGCTCGGATTCACGGCTGGCCGCCGAGATCATCTTCGACCGGGGGCTGGGGGACCTGTTCGTGGTGCGCACCGCCGGCCATGTGGCCGGGGCCGAGGTGCTGGGCAGCATCGAGTACGGCGTGAGCGTGCTGGACAGCCCGCTGGTGGTGGTCCTGGGCCACGACTCGTGCGGGGCCGTGGCCGCGGCGACGGCCGCTGCCGACGGCGGCAGCACCCCCGCCGGCTTCGTGCGTGACGTGGTGGAACGGGTGACCCCGAGCGTGCTGGCCGCGCGTGCCGCCGGACACGAGGCGCCGGAGGAGATCCTCCACGAGCACATACGCCGCACCGTCGACCAGCTGCTGGAACGCTCCCGCGTCCTGGCCGAGCGCGTCGCGGACGGCCGTCTGGCCGTGGCGGGCCTGTCCTACCGCCTGGCCGACGGCTCCGCCCGGCTGGTCGCCGCCAAGGGGCTGCGCGAGGACCCCGTTCTCACGCGCTAGAACCACAGCCGATTCGCCGCCCCTGCCCTGCCCGCGCCCACAGCCCGTCCGCGCCGGGTGGTCATCCCGCGTGGTGGCCTGGGGCGGAGGAGGGCCGGGGTCCGGCGGCACGCCGGAGCCGGTTGGCGATCGCCAGTCCCAGTCCCTCCTCGCTCGGCAGGGAGGCCAGGATGAGGTCACAGCCCGTGTGGTCGAGCTCGCGCAGGAACCCGTACAGGCCGCGCGCGTAAGCGGCCGTCGAGGCGGGGACGGACCTGACGGCGTGCGCCGCCGTGACCGTCGCCGCCGCCAGGGAGGGGGGCAGCAGGACACCCACCCGGTGCCCGGCCTCCCGCGCGCGGTGTGCCTCGGCCGGGATGTCACCGGGAGCGACGAGTACGACGCGGGCCCGGGGGGCGTAGTGCGAGGGATGCTGGCCCGGTACCCGGACGCTGCTCGTCGCGGGGACCGCCAGCGGGTGCCCCAGTGCGGCTTCGAGGTCCTCGCGCGTCACCCCGCCGGGGCGCAGGATGGCGGGGGCGGGGCCCGTGAGGTCGACGATGGTCGATTCGACCCCGACGTCGCTGGGGCCGCCGTCGAGGATGAGGTCGACCCGGTCGCCGAGTTCGGTGCGGACGTGCTCGGCGGTGGTGGGGCTGACTGAGCCGAAGCGGTTGGCGGACGGGGCGGTGACGCCCCCGCCGAAGGCGGACAGGAGCGCGAGTGCCACCGGATGGTCGGGGACCCGGACCGCGACCGTCTCCAGGCCGCCGGTCGCCTCGAGGGGCACCCGCGGGCTGCGGGGCAGGACGAGTGTCAGCGGGCCGGGCCAGAACCGCTCCGCGAGGAGCCGTGCCGTCTCGGGCACGCCGGCGACCCAGCCGTCGAGCTGGTGCGCGCCGGCGAGGTGCACGATCAGAGGGTGGTTGGGCGGGCGCCCCTTGGCCTGGAAGGTGCGGCTGACGGCCTCCGAGTCCTCGGCGTTGGCGCCCAGTCCGTAGACGGTCTCCGTCGGGAAGGCCACCAGCCCCCCGGCGCGCAGCAGTTCGGCAGCCTTCTCGATGTCCATGGTTCGTACGGTCACCCTTCCATCCTCCCACCGCCACGACCCGCCCCTGCCCGGCCCCGGCGCGTGCTACTTGGGCATCAGGACGGTGTCGACGATGTAGACGTTGGCGTTGGCGGTCTTGACGTTGCCGCACACCACGTGGGAGGTGTCGTTGACCTTGTAGGACTCGCCGGATCCCTTCGCCGTGACCATCCCCTTCTCCAGCGTTTCGAAGCTGCCGTTCTCCAGCTGCCCGGGCGTGAGCCTCTGGCCGACGACGTGGTAGGTGAGGATCTTCGTCAGGGTGGCCTTGTCGGCGAGGACCTTGTCGAGGTCAGCCTTCGGGATCTTGGCGAAGGCGTCGTTGGTGGGCGCGAAGACGGTGATGTCCTTGGCGTTGTTGAGGGTGTCGACGAGCCCGGCCTTCTTGACCGCCGCCACCAGGGTGGACAGGGCCGGGTTGTTGGAGGCGGCGGTGGCGACGGGGTCCTTGGCCATGCCGTCGAAGGAACCGGCCCCTTCCTTCGGGACTCCGGCGCAGGCCGGGCCGAAGGGCTGGTCGCCGGTGGCCGCGTCGCTCGCGGCGGTGCTCTCGCCGGTCTTCGCCTCGTCGCCGGCCGCCGCGGGGGGCGCGGCCTTGGCGGTGCTGCCGGAGTCGGAGCACGCGGCGAGGGAGAAGGGCAGCAGGGCGGCTGCGGAGACGGCGATCGCGGTGCGGCGGATCTTCAGGCTGTTCATGATCGATTGCTCCTTGAAGGGTTTTCATCAGGTGTTGACGTGGCTGGCGGTGCTGCCCGGTGCGGGCCTCGGGGCCCTCCGGGTGGTCTAGGGGACGGTGACGAAGACGCTGTGCCGGCCGCTCGCCCCGTCGGGGATGGTGCGGGCGCGCTGTTCGGTCTGTACGGCTCCGGTCCCATCGGTGGCGCGGGCGGTGACGGTGTGCCCGCCGGGGGTGGCCTGCCAGCGGTAGGACCACTGGCGCCAGGTGTCGGCGGTGTCCTGGACGGCGAGGTCGGCGTCCTGCCAGGGCCCCTCGTCGATGCGGACCTCGACCCGGCTGATGCCTCGGTGCTGGGCCCATGCGACCCCGGCGACCGCGACGGGGCCGGCGGCGGGGCGGGCGAAGGGCTTGGGCGTGTCGATCCGGGCCTGCGTCTTGATCGGCGCCTTGCGGGCCCAGCCGCGCTTGACCCAGTACGGGTCGTAGGCGTCGAAGGTGGTCAGCTCGATGTCGGTGAGCCACTTGCAGGCCGACACGTACCCGTACAGCCCGGGGACGAGCATCCGCACGGGATAGCCGTGCTCGAACGGCAGCGGCTCGCCGTTCATGCCGACCGCGAGCATCGCGTCGCGGCCGTCCATGACGTCCTCGACCGGGGAGCCGAGCGTCATCCCGTCCACCGAGCGGGCCACCAGCTGGTCCGCCTTGCCTCCCTGGGACGGGGGCCGGACGCCGGCTTCCCGCAGCAGGTCCGCGAGGCGCACTCCGAGCCAGCGCGCGGTCCCGACGTAGGGGCCGCCCACCTCGTTGGAGACACAGGTCAGGGTGATGTCGCGCTCGATGAGGGGGCGCGCGAGGAGCCGGTCGAGGGTGTAAGTGCGCGGCCGGTCCACACCCTGGCCGTGGATCCGCAGCCGCCAGGTGCCCGCGTCGACCCGGGGGACGGTCAGGGCGGTGTCCACGCGGTAGAAGTCGGCGTTGCGGGTGGTGAACGGGCTGATGCCGGGCACCCCCAGCCGGACGCCGGCCGCAACGGCGGGCGCGGGGGAGGCGGGCGCCGGCAGGACCAGGCCCTCGCGGGAGGCGACGGCGCCCTGGCCCCGGCGGCCGGTGAGGAACCGGCCCAGAACCCCGGCCGAGGCCGCCGCCACCGCGGTCACACCGGCCGCGCCGAGGAACCCGCGCCTGCTCCAGCCTCCCGCGTGCTCGCCGTCGACACCGGACCGGGCCGGGCCGGACACGGCCTGGGACGCGAGGACGTACAGGGCCAGTGCCCCCGCGAGGGCTCCGGCGACCGAGGGCAGCACGTCGGCGATGCCGCTGGAGTCCGGGCGGCTGAGGGCCGCCACGGAGCCGACGACCCCGAACAGCAGCACGCCCGCGGCGCCGGCCCGTCGGTGGGACAGGGCCAGGACGCCCAGGCCGATGGCGATGACGGCGAGCATCGTGAGGATCCCGAGCCGCAGGACGGTCTTGTCGTCCTCCCCGAACGTGCGGATCGCGAAGTCCTTCACCGCGGCGGGCGTCCGGTCGATCACCGCGCCCCCGACGACCGTCACAGGCCCGGCAGCAGGACGCACCGGTGCGGCCACCAGCTCGGCGACGGCCAGAGCCGTGAACGCGGCCAGAAGGCCGGCCAGCGCGCCCCGTGCGGCGCGGGGGAGGATGCTGAGGAAGCTGCTCACACCCGGCATTCGGCGGCACCCGCCCGGCGGATTGGCCCGACCCCCGAAAGGGTGAACCGTCCGCCGGTGACGCCCGCGCGGTACAGACGGCGGGGCGGGGCGGGGCGGGGCGGGGCAGGTCAGGTCAGTGCCGGTGCAGGGTCTGCAGTGCCTCGATGAGGATCTTCGGGTCGTGCTGCCCCTTGTAGACGGGCGGGGGCTGCCTGTCGAGCCGCAGCAACCGGGCGACGGCGGTCCAGGCGGTGCGTACGGAGTACTCGACGGTGAAGACCACGTCGTCGGGGACCTCGGCGTACTGGCCGATGAAGGCCAGGTTGGTGGAGCCGGCGGGCACGACCTGGGGGCGGTCGCCGGCCTTGCGGACGAGGAACTGGCTGGTGATGTAGGGCATTTTCGCGGGGATCACGAGGGAGCCGTCCAGGATCCGCTGGCGCTCGGCGAACGGCAGGTGCCCGAGTACCTCGTCGAGGATCTCCCGGCCGGTGCACTCGGACATGGGCTTGGTCACGAAGTCGCCCGGCCTGTCGGGGAACAGCGCGTATCCCCACCACACGAACGTGTCCTCGGGCTGGTCCCGGAAGTGCGGCTGGTGGTTGAGCACGATGGTCAGCAGCCAGCCGGACCGCTTGAACGTGATCAGACCGCCTTTGCCCGCCTCGCTTCCGCTGAACTCCTCCATCAGTTTGAAGAAGAGCGGGTCCTTGGTGGTGACGGTGAACGACTCCCAGGTGGAGTCCTCGACGTGGGAGTCGAACACCTTCGGGTCGCCCAGTCCGGGGCGCTTGGCGGCGAGTGTCTCCCACAGCTGCCAGGCCCCGCTGGAGGACGTGGTGTCCAGGGCGGGGACGGTATCGGTGGAGCCCAGGGTGGAGTTCGCGGTCATGGAGCCGTTGGTCACCATCACCAGGTCGTCCGGGCCGACGGCCGTCCGGCCGGACTGCCCGCCGCGCTCCCAGACGAGGGCCTCGACGGTCAGCGCGTCGCCGTCGGCCAGGTCGAGGTCGGTGACGCGGGTGCCGAGCCGGAGGGTGACGCCCTGAGCGGTGAGCCACGCCAGGAGGGGCCGCACGATCGAGTCGAACTGGTTGAACCGGGTGCGGTAGATCCCCGACATGGTGTCGAAGGTCTTGAACAGGTGGACGAAGCGGTTGAGGTAGCGGCGGAACTCGATCGCGCTGTGCCAGGGTTCGAACGCGAACGTCGTGCACCACATGGCCCAGAAGTTGGTGGTGAAGAACTCCTCGTGGAACAGGTCCGAGATCCGCTTGCCGTCCAGCAGCCTCTCGGGCGTGGCCACGCACTTCACGAGTTCGAGGCGGTCCCGTTCGGAGAACGTCATCGCATGCGCGTCGATGATGCTCCCGCCGGCGTCGACGAGGCGGGCGTGGTCGTCCCAGGCGAAGTCCTCGTGGAACGCGAAGGTGTCCTCCGTCACGGACCTGGACGGGTCGTCGAGCGAAGGAATCGAGGACAGCAGGTCGTAGGTGCAGTCGAAGTGGATCTCGAACATGCGGCCGCCGCGCATGGTGTAGCCGGTTTCAGGGGATCCAGCCGCGTCCAGGCTCCCGCCCTCGCGGTCCTGTTCCTCCAGGATCACGATGTCGTTCCCCGAGAACCCGCCCTCGCGGATCAGGAACGCCGCCGCCGCGAGCGAGGCGATCCCGCTGCCCACCAGATAGGCCTTCGCCACTGCCCGTTCCTCCATCCGCTGCACACCGCCTCACCGGACCCGCGGGATCGCGGCCGACGCGGGCGGAAGACCCCACCATGGGTTCCCCGGCACACCGGGCGCGACACGACGGCGACCCCCAGGTCCCTGATTCGGCCCAGCGCGGACCTGCACTTCCGTGCCCGGGTGGGGCCGGCGGACCCGGTCCCGGGTCTGTCGGGATCGCCGCACCCACCGCCCCACCGGCCCGGGCAGCCCCAGCAGCCACCAACCGGAGTGGCCGGGTTCGGGCTTCCTCCCTCGGTTCCCCGCCGCCCACCCTTGTCCTACGTTCTCTCGTCACGCGAAGGGAGTCCCCATGGGCAGCGGAGGCATCGAACCGGCCGACTGGCCGTACCCGGAGCCGGAGGCCCCGAAGGAGCCGTCGGCCGAGGCCGCGTCCGAAGAGTGATCCGACGGGCTCCGGCCCCGCCTTCACGGGCCGGGTCCGGAGCCCGTTCCCACACCGACCTGCCCCGCCCCTCCTGGCACGTACCGGCACGGCGCCGGCGCGAACGGCGCGCGCACGCCCGATCTGTCCGGGGCGACAAACCCGGGCTCACGTCCGCTGGTCCCCAGGACATGGCCGCCGTGCTCCCCGGTCGGCATGGTGGGACGTGCCGCCGCCGGGATGGTCCCGGGCCGGACGCGGCGCGGAAGGACGGCGATCAGGGTGGACATGAACTCCAAGGGCCAGTACGGGGACTTCCAGAACGAGATCTACCTCGACGGGCTCTCCGGCGTGCTCCCCACCATGCCGATGGACTTCGCGGGACTGGAGGCGCGGGCCCGGGCGGCGCTGCCGCCGTCGGTGCTCTCCTACGTCGCCGGCGGTGCCGGGGACGAGTTCACCCAGCGGGCCAACGTCACCGCGTTCGAGCGGTACGGCCTCATGCCTCGGATGATGGTCGGCGCCACCAAGCGGGACATGGGCGTCGACCTCTTCGGACTGAAGCTGCCGTCACCGCTGTTCATGGCACCGGTCGGGGTGATCGGGCTCTGCGCGCAGGACGGGCACGGCGACCTGGCGACGGCCCGCGCGGCGGCGAGGACCGGCGTGCCGATGGTCGCCTCGACCCTGTCCGTGGACCCGATGGAGCAGGTCGCCGCCGAGTTCGGCGACACCCCCGGCTTCTTCCAGCTGTACACCCCCACCGACCGGGCGCTCGCCCAGAGCCTGGTGCACAGGGCGGAGGCCGCCGGGTTCAAGGGCATCGTGGTGACCCTGGACACCTGGCTGACCGGGTGGCGTCCGCGCGACCTCGGCGCGAGCAACTTCCCGCAGCTGCGCGGCCACGCGCTGGCCAACTACACCTGCGACCCGGTCTTCCGGGCACGCCTGGCCAAAGCCCCCGAAGAGGACCCGCGCGCCGCCGTAGGGGAGTGGGCCGGCATCTTCGGCAACCCGCTGACCTGGGACGACCTGCCCTGGCTGAGGTCCCTCACCACGCTGCCGATCATCCTCAAGGGCATCTGCTCCCCGGAGGACACCCGGCGCGCGAGGGACGGCGGCGTCGACGCCGTCTACTGCTCCAACCACGGCGGCCGCCAGGCCAACGGCGGCCTCCCCGCCCTGGAGGCCCTGCCCGGCGTCGTCGAGGCCGCGGACGGCCTGCCCGTCCTGTTCGACTCCGGCATCCGCTCCGGCGCCGACGTCATCAAGGCCCTCGCGCTCGGCGCCGCCGCGGTCGGCGTCGGCCGACCCTACGCCTACGGCCTGGCGGTCGGCGGAGTGGACGGCATCGTGCACGTACTGCGCTCGCTGCTCGCCGAGGCTGACCTGATCATGGCCGTCGACGGCTACCCCGCCCTCGCCGACCTGCGCGCCGACGGCGCGATCCGCAGGCTCTGACCAGCCCCCACACCGGCGTGTGAGGGCATCCCGAGGGCCAGAATCGTCCGTGTGGACAAAGAAGCCGAGTCACAAGCCCGCGAACGGCGCGGACACGTCCTGGCCGCGCTGTCACTGGAGGACATCGCCGCGAGCGCCGCGGCCACCGTCGTCCGTGAGATCCCCGCCTACCACGCGCACGACGCCGACCAGGTGCGCGCCGAACTGCTCGCCGTACTGGCGCCGGTCGTCGCGTTCCTGCGCGAGGGACGCGAGGCCACCGCCGCCGAACAGGCGCAGTTCGCCGCCTTCGGCGCCCACCGCGCCGAGCAGGGCGTCGGGCTGGAGCCGCTGCTGGAGGCGTTCCGGCTGACCAGCCGGCACGCCTTCGACGCCCTCTACGAGGAGATCCGCCGCGTCGACGCCCCACAGGCCGGCCTTGAGCTCGCACGGGACTTCTGGGCCTGCTGCGACCGCCTGTCGGCGGCGGTGGTCCAGGGGCACCGGGAGCGGGAGCTGGAGAGGGCCCAGGCGGCGCAGGAGCACCGCACCCTGCTCCTGCGGCAGCTGCTCACCGGTGACCTGCCCACGGAGTACCTGGCGACCGCCGCCACGACTCTGGGCCTCGACCTGCGCACCGAGTACCACGTCTGCCACGCCCGGCCCGGCAAGGACCGTACGATCGCCGCCGTGGAACGGGCCCTGCGCCCGCACACCGCCGCCCTGCTGGCCGAGCCGGGCACCGACCGGGTCATCGGACTGACCACCGGCCCGCTCCCGGCCCGGGTCGCCCTGCCGGCCGGCCTGGGCCCGGCGCGCCCGCTGTCCCGGCTCCGGGAGTCACTGGCCGAGGCGGAGCGCTGCGACGAGCTGGCCGTCGCCTTCGCCCTCGGACGGTGCGTCCGGACAGGAGAGCTCCCGCTCCACCTGGCCGTGCTGTCCCTTCCGGCGGTCGGTGATCAGCTCGTCGCCCGGTGTTTCGGCCACACGTCCGGTGAGCGCCGCACCACCCTGGTGCGCACCGTCGACGCCTACCTTGCCGCCGACACCAACGCGGACCAGGCCGCCGCCGCCCTCTTCGTCCACCCCAACACCCTCCGGTACCGGATCCGCGCCCTCACGGCCGCCACCGGCCTCGACCCCGCCCGCACCGAGGACGCCCTCACCCTGTGGTGGGCGGTCCGCCGCCTCCAGGCGAGCGGCGACTCCGGCTGATCCCCTTGGCACGCGCACGTGCCGCACCTGCGGCGCAGGGGGTCAGCGGGCGTGTTGCCGCTCGAACCGCTCGATCACGCCGCCGGCGATCTGGGTGGCGAGGTTGCCCCGCGTGAGGTCGAACAGGTGGCTGGCCCACGGCAGCGTCACGCTGCGGTGCGGCACACCGGCCCGCGCCAGCGCCGCA
The DNA here is from genome assembly GCF_040684675.1 of Streptomyces sp. NPDC089915. NCBI lineage: Bacteria > Bacillati > Actinomycetota > Actinomycetes > Kitasatosporales > Streptomycetaceae > Streptomyces > Streptomyces sp. NPDC089915. The sequence continues at coordinate 94,278 of NZ_JBFBGN010000002.1, forward strand.
TCGAGCAGGTGCGCCTGGGACGGCGGGATGAGCCGGTCGTCCCGCCCGTGCACGCTCAGCGTGGCCGGCAGCCCCGGCCGGACGTGGTGCAGCGGGGAGGAGGCGTACCAGCGGGCCGGCTGCTGCTCCCTGGTGCCGCCGATGTACGCGCGGGTCGCATCGCGGATCAGGCCCGGGGCGGTGGAGTGGGCGAGGGCGTCGTCGAAATCGGTGGTGCCGTAGAAGTTGATGACGGCCCGCACGGAGGTGTCCGCGTGGGGGTTGGTGGGCGGGAACAGCGGGTCGCCCTGGGTGTAGGCGGCCATCATGGCGAGGTGTCCGCCGGCCGACTCGCCGAACAGCGTGATGTCCGACGGGTCGACGCCGAAACGGGCGGCGTTGTCGCGGACGAAGCCGACGGCCGCCTTCACGTCGCCGGGTCCGGTCTGCCAGTCGGCATGCGGCAGCAGCCGGTAGTCGATGGTGAAGACGGCGTAGCCCCGGTCGGTGAACCACCTGCCCCACGGATAGCCCTCCTCGCGCCCGCCGGTCTTCCAGCCGCCGCCGTGGACGTACACCACGGCCGGGTGTCCGGCACCGGTGGGGGCGGCGCCGTGCGCGGGCAGGTAGTCGAGATCCAGCGCGGCGCCGCCGACCCTCGCGTAGACGAGCGTCCGGGCGTCCTTCGGCCGTTCGGAACCGAGCGAGAGCCCGTGCCTCAGATAGTCGCCGAGGGACACCTGGACGCCCTGAGCGGACGCGGTGCGCCCCAGGGTGACGAGCGGGACGGCGGTCATCACCAGCATCAGCGCCGCACACACGGCCGCAGCCCCCACGGCCACCCGGGCCCGCCGGCGCCGCGCGAGCAGCGCCAGCCCGGCCCCGGCCACGAGCAGCACCAGGGTGATCTCCTGCGCGCCGTCGACGCCCAGGGTGAGGAGCGCGGTCAGCGTGGTCGGGACGGGGACCGTCATCACCACGGTGACCAGCACGGCGACCAGACAGAGCAGCACGGCGACGGTGGTCACCAGCCACGGCCGGCCGCGGCGCGGCGTCGCGCCCGCACCGGCACGGCGCCCGCTGACACGTGACAAGAAGCGGTTCGACACGGCACCCCGTTCGCGTGGATCAGATGCGGCGCCTCGGACCCGACAGGGGGAGGGCGCCGCCGAGGCGGAGGCCGAGCCGCCGCCCCCGGAAACGTCCGGGCGGGCCGCCGAGGCCGCACACCCGAACGCTCTCCACCGTGCCAGACGGTTGACGCACGGACCATGGCACCCGGAACAACGCCCACCGGGCCCGGCCTGTCGGCAGCGACAACCCCGCGCGACGAGCGGCGGCGGTTCACGGGCGCCAGTCGGCCTCCAGGTCATGGGAGTCGGCCTTGGTGAGCGGGGTCGGGGCGCTGCCGTCGGCCCGTACCCGGTAGAGGTGCTCGGGGTCCGCGTCGTCTGCGCCGCCCCTGGTGAAGACCAGGCTGTGACCGTCCGGGGACCAGGAGGGGTTCTTGTCGTTGGCACGGGCCGCGGTGACGCGGTGGAGGCCGGTGCCGTCCGGGCGGACGAGGTAGAGGTGGGCGAAGCCGGAGGAGTCGACCCGGCTGAAGGCGATCCGGTCTCCGTGCGACGACCAGTCGGGCGTCCAGTCGTGGGAGCCCGGCCCGGTGACCGCCGTCTGGGCCAGGGTGGACAGCCGGATCCTCATCAGCCGGCTGTGTCCGCCGGCGTCAGCCCGGTTGAACGCCAGGTACTTGCCGTCAGGAGACCACGCCGGATGGAGGTCGTCGGCCGTGGTGTGGGTGATCCGGGTGGCCGGAGCGCCGTCGACGCCGGCCACGTATATCTCGCGCCGGCCATCGACCGGCTTGGCGTAGGCGATCCGCTTGCCGTCCGGGGACCACGCCGGGTCGGAGGCGCCCTCGGTGCCGGGGACGGCCTTCAGGTCGCCGCCCGCGGTGTTCATCGTCCAGATGCCGTCGATGGCGCCACCGGACCCGTAGCGGACGAACGCCACCCGTTTGCCGTCCGGGGACCAACGGGGCATGACCTCGCTGACGGCGGGGGTGTGGGTGAGCGCGACGGGCGTGCCGCCACCGGGGGAGACCGTGTAGAGGTCCTCCGTGGGGGCTGCCGCGGTGTAGCGGGCGAAGACGATCGGACGGTCCGCCGCGGCGCCCGGGTCCCCGGCGGCTCCCGCATCTCCTGCCGCGCCGAGGGCCAGGGACGCGGCGACGGCGACGGCGGTGGCGCTCACCACCGCCCACCTGCCCCGCGTCGCGCCATGTGCTCCGGTCAGGCGGATTCCCCGCGCCCTCGCGGCGGTTCTCCCCTCACCAGCGGTGGTGTCGTGTCGGCGGCGTGTCAAGGTGCCCACCCATCCCTCCCCGCGACCCGCGGCGGGCCGCTCCGGCCCGCAACATCCCACCGATGGGACTCCGGCGGAAGCCACGGGACCCGGCGGTACGAGCCCTGTGACAGGTTCCGTACACGGCCGTCACCTGCGCCGTGCCGTCCGGCGGACGAACCCCGCCGGGTCACGGGCCATGGAGCACGGGCCATGGAGCACGGGCCACGGAGCACGGGACACGGGACGCGTCCTCAGCCGCCGGGGCTGAACGTCACCGGCAGGCTCTCGGGACCGCGCAGCCCGCCCGGCCGCCAGGGAACCTCCTCCGGCGGCACGGCGAGGGCCAGCCCGGGCAGCCGGCGCAGGGCCGTACCGATGGCGATCTCCCCCTCCAGCCGGGCCAGCGGAGCGCCCAGGCAGTAGTGGATCCCGTGACCGAACGCGAGATGCGCGCTGTCCCGCCGGGTGATGTCGAGGCGTTCGGGATCGGGGAACCGCGCCGGGTCCCGGTCCGCGAGCGCCGACCCGATCAGCACGGTCGCACCGCGCGGGACGCGCACCCCCGCGATCTCCACGTCCTCGCGGGCGAACCGCGCGATACCGGGGCTGACCGGGCCGTCGTAGCGGAGGAACTCCTCGATCGCACCCGGCAGCAACGCGGGGTCCGAGCGCAGCAGTTCGAGCTGGCGGGGATGGGCGAGCAGCATCGCGATGCCGCCCCCGATCAGGTTGACGGTGGTGAGGTAGCCGGCGGCCAGCAGCAGGAACACCATGCCGACCAACTCGTCCTCCGAGAGCCTTCCCTCCTCGTCGCGGGCGGTGACGAGTCCGCTGAGCAGGTCGTCGCGGGGGGCCGTCCGCTTCTCGCGGATGAGCCCGGCCACGTACGCGCGCATGTGCTGCCACGCCTCGCCCACCACCGCCGGATCGGGCGGCTCCGCGCCCCGTCTGATCATGCGGTCGGTCCAGTGCTGGAAGTCGTGGCGGTCGTCCACCGGTACCCCGAGCAGTTCACTGATGACCGCGACCGGGAGCGGCAGCGCGAAGTCCGCGACGAGATCGGCCTGCCCGGCCGGGGTGAGGGCATCGAGCAGCCGGTCGGTGAGGGACTGGATCCGCGGCCGCATCCCGGCCACCCTGTGGGCGGTGAAGGCCTTGGAGACGAGCCGGCGCAGACGGGTGTGGTCGGGCGGGTCGCTGCGGAGCATCGTGCTCAGCATCGACTCCCGCTCCGCCTCGGGCAGCTGCCGCAGCAGCCGGATGTCCGAGGCGTCACGGGCGTCACTGCCGAGCCGGGCGTCGGACAGGGCCGCGAGCGCGTCCTCGTAGCGGGTGACGAGGAAGGCCTCCAGCCCGCCCGCGATGACGACGCGGCGCACGGGGCCCTCCTCGCGCAGCTCCCGGTACAGCGGGAACGGATCCGCGACGAATGCGGGATCGGCATAGGGCAGAAGGACCGGCCGCTCACTCATGTCGCCTCCCGAGGATTCCGTCCGGGCCGTGCACAACGAGGGTGCAACGCCGACCGGCCGCGCACCCCGGCGGCGCGCCCGCTCAGCGGAGTGATCCCCCGGCGACCGCGCTGGAGCTCTCCTGCGGCCGCGAGGCGACCCGGTGCCGTCCGGGTCCGGCCGGGACGCGGTCGACGCTGTGCGTCTCCGGCCCCCTGCGCGGGGTGGCACGGGCGCTCGGTAGCGTCGCCACGGTCATCGACGCAGCAGGAAAGGGCATCCACTCGTGGACCTGGGCATCATCGGGCAGGCAGCAGGGCTGTTCGCCGTCACGAACATCGACGACATCCTGGTCCTGGCGCTGTTCTTCGCCCAGGGCGCCGGGCACCCCGGCTCCACCCGCCGCATCGTCCTCGGTCAGTATCTGGGCTTCACCGCCATCCTCGCCGTGGCCGTGGCGGCCGCGTTCGGTGCCACCTTCCTGCCGGAGTCCGCCGTCCCGTACCTCGGCCTGCTGCCCCTCCTGCTCGGCCTCAAGGCCGCCTGGCAAGCGTGGAAGGACCACCGTCACGGCGGCGCGCAACCGGCGGAAGCACAGGCCGAGGAAGGCGGCCCCGGTCCCCTGGGGGTCGCCGCGGTCACCTTCGCCAACGGCGGTGACAACATCGGCGTCTACGTCCCCGTCCTCGCCACCGCCGGCACCGGCGGGATCGCCGTCTACGCCGTCGTGTTCCTCGTCCTGGTGGCGGTGTGGTGCCTCGCCGGACGGTACTTCGCCACCCGCCCCGTCATCGCGAAGGCCCTCGCCCGCTGGGGTCACGTCCTGCTGCCCCTGGTCCTCATCACCATCGGCCTGCTGATCCTCGTCGAAGGCGGCGCCTTCGGCCTGTGAGACTGCCGGCCCCGCGCGAATCCCGACGGTCCGGGTGGCTCATCCTGCGCCGTTCGCAGCCGCCGTCGGCGGCAAAGGCTCCTCCCGCCGACGAGTACGCCGTGGGTGTCCCAGACGACCTGTCCAGCGACGGAACCCACTTTCTGGTGACAGGGGAACCTCGTGGTGACCAAGCAGCTCAACGGCGGCGCCGACGAAGAGGACCTGAGGCGCGCGGACTCCCTGGCACGCGAGATCTTCTCGGACATCGCCAACGGTGGCTGGAGCCCGTTGCAGACGACACGGAAAGAGAAAGGGGGGTTGCGCTGCGCTCATCCATGGTCGGGCTGGTCGGTGGCGGCTACGACTACGGCGACAGCGAGAACGAACGCTACGTCGTCCGCGCCACCAACGGCCGCCACGGCGCGACCGCCCCTGACGGCGGCGGCAGCGGCACCGGCGGAATCATCGTCATCGCCTGGTAGCGGGACGGCCACACGGGACAGGCTCCGATCACAGCCACATGGCCGATCGGCCCGGGCAGCCTGTCCGACCACATGCAGGCCGTCCGGTCGGGTAACGTGCGGGGCATGTCGAGTCCTGAGTCAGACGAGGTGGGGGCTTTCGGTCACGCGCCGTCAGCCCCCTGAACCACTGAGCTCATAGCCCTGTCGTCGCGCCGCACCACGTTGTCGGACGTGTGTGGCCCAGGGGCTGGCCGCGGTGACGAGATGACCCTCTCGTGCCTCTCCTCACCTCGGAGCCACCCGATGCCTCTCCCGCTGTACCTGCTTGCCGTGGCCGTCTTCGCCATGGGCACCTCAGAGTTCATGCTCGCCGGCCTGCTGCCGGACATCGCCTCGGATCTCGACGTCACCGTCGCGACGGCAGGCGCTCTCACCTCGGCCTTCGCGGTCGGCATGATGATCGGTGCCCCGCTGGTGGCCGCGCTCGCCCGGAACTGGCCCCGCCGTTCCAGCCTCCTCGCGTTCGTCCTCGTATTCACGGCGGCCCACGCCGTAGGCGCCGTCACCACCAGCTTCCCGGTCATGTTCGCCACCCGGGTCGTCGCCGCCCTCGCGAACGCCGGGTTCCTCGCCGTCGCTCTGACGGCCGCCACCACACTGGTCCCGCCCGGCAGGAAGGGACGTGCGCTGGCCGTGCTGCTGTCAGGCACGACGGTGGCCACGATCGCCGGTGTTCCCGGCGGATCGCTGATCGGCACGCTGTTCGGCTGGCGAGCCGCGTTCTGGACGGTCACCGCACTCTGCCTGCCCGCCGCCCTCGGCATCCTGAAGGGGATCCCGGCGGGAGGTGAGCGCGAGCGCGAAGACGCAGCCGACAAGCCGGCGTTGCGGGCGGAACTCGCCCGGCTCACCGGCCGGCGACTGCTCCTGGCGATGCTGCTCGGCGCGCTCGTCAACGCGGCCACCTTCGCGAGCTTCACCTTCCTCGCCCCCGTGGTGACCGGCACCGCCCGCCTGGGCGAGTGGTGGATCTCCGTCGTCCTGGCGTTCTTCGGCGCAGGCTCCCTCATCGGCGTCACGGTCGCCGGACGACTGTCCGACCGGCGTCCCGGACTGGTCATCGCCGTCGGGGGTCCGCTGCTGCTCCTGGGCTGGCCGGCCCTGGCAGTACTGGCCGGAGAGCCGGTCGCCCTGCTCACCCTCGCGTTCGTGCAGGGCGCTCTGTCGTTCGCGCTGGGCAGCACCCTGATCACGCGGATCCTCTACGAGGCCGCGGAAGCCCCCACCATGGCAGGCTCGTACGCGACCGCCGCACTCAACGCAGGCGCCGCCATCGGCCCCCTCATCGCCGCGACCACCCTCGCCACCGGATTCGGGAACCTCGGTCCGCTGTGGGCGAGCGCCCTCCTCGTCGCGACCGCACTGCTCACCGCCTTCCCGTTCCGCACCGAGGCGGCCGGCGGCTGACCCGCTCGGACGCGCCCCGGGCTCCGGACGAGGCCGCCGGCCGGGCCGGCATCGGGGCCGTGGGGTTCCGTCGCGGCCTGGAGGTCGGCGAGGGCATCGGCGACGGAGCACCCGATGTCGCCGGCCGCCGGACCTGTCCGTGACGGACTCGCTGGCGCAACTCCTCACCGTCGTGGGCCGCCCTCGGACTCCCTGGAACGCCGCCTCGACGACCTGCCGACCCACAGCGCCTCCGACACCGACGACGACACCTGCCTCATCAGAGCCCAGGTGCGCTGACCGCGCAACCGGTCGCTCGCGTCAGGCGTGGCGGTGAGAGCGGCGGTTGCCGGTCAGCAGGCGGTAGAGGGCCAGCAGGATGACGGAGCCGACGATCGCGGCGATCCAGGTGGAGAGGTCGAAGAAGCCGTCGATGGAGTCGACGCCGAAGAGGACCTTGCCGAGCCAGCCGCCGAGCAGGCCGCCGCCGATGCCTATGAGGGTGGTGATGATGAGGCCGCCCGGGTCTTTGCCAGGCATGAGGGCCTTGGCGATGAGACCGGCCAGCAGTCCGATGATGATCCACGCGATGATGCCCACGATGTGCCTCCGCCCATCCGATGTGAGGTAACGGCCGTTGCCGCTGTCACCCTCGCTCGTGCGCACTTTCCGCGATTTCAAACGCACCGGACACCGGACGGCCGTCCGCGGGCGTAGCGGCGCGTCGCGCGCTGTCGGTGTCGTAGTGCTGAGGCCATGACAGGTACACCGGCACCGACGGCAGTGCGAGCGGAGCTGCAGGGCGACCAGGCCCAGGTCGGCGAGCGCGGAGCGGGCGGCGGCTTCGGGGGCGCTGACCGCCAGATCGCGGTCGCGCGCGACCGCGGCCGCCTCCGTGGGCGCCGTCGGAGGGCTACCGTCGCGCGCTCGCCGCGCATCAGAAGGCCGCCGCGCCGCGCAGGACTGACCCGGCCATCGCGGAGGCGGTGCAGCGGCGGACTGCCGCGATGCGGGACCTGTCCCGAAGGGCGTTCCCCGAGACCGCCTTCGCCCCCCCCGCCCATCCTCCTTCCAGGGGCGGATTGGTGAGTCGTCAAGGTTGAAGCCGTATCCCTGCGCGAGATCGAATTCAGCGGTCTGGGGTGGTGCCATGGGCTTTGTTGAGGAGGAGGCGGACGGCGAGGGCACAAGGGGGCCTGCTGTGCCGCTCTCTGTCGGCGTCGGGCGGCCGTGGCGGTTGCTGATACGGACACGGTGGCTGTGTCCGTGACGACGGCGGGGCTTCTCGCCGTTGGAGGCCGCAGCACGGCGGGGAGTCCGACGAAGCCCATGCACCCGACCTGTTTCTATGTCCTCAAATTCAGGTGATATCGCACTGCTACAACCCCCATGCCCCGCTATACCCCCTGCTCCTGTTGCTGCCACGGAACGTTAGTGACAGGTGGGAACTGTGACAGCGCAGGGGTGCGCCCAGCCATGCTGGATCCATCACCGGCATACAAGCCGTCCCACCTGGCCTTTCGGCCTCACCCCTGAACGGAACCCCATGAAGCGCCTTGCCCTCGCCGTGCTCTCCGCGGCACTGCTCGCCCTGGCGGCCCCCGCGCACGCTGCCTCACCCGCGCCGCGCACCCTCACCGACGGCTCGAGCATCCAGTGCGTCAAGCCCACCAAACCCCCGGTCCAGATCATGCTGGTGGCTCGGCAGACCACCGCCGGGGGTACGCGCATAGATGACACCTGCGGCAACGGATGGGGCCCGTGAGCTCCCACCGCTTCCCGCACGGCGCCCCCTGCCGTCCGTACACCGACTGAACCCGATCTCGATCTCGCAGCCGCAGCCGGTCGTCGGCCCGGCTGCGTTGCCCGGCACGTAGGCGGCGGGGTCGCATCGGGTCAGGGGTGTGTGGGGGCCGAGAAGGCTGGCCACGGCCGCGATCGTCTCGTGGACGTCGATCGGCCGGGGTGCTGTGGAGGGTGTCCGAAGGAGCTGCTCGACGGACCGAGACGCATGCCCGTCCACCGCTCGGTCAAGGGCCTCGGCAGCCGGGAGAAGCCCGGTTGGCTGCGGTCTGGGGACGCGGTCCGGTCCGCCGTCGAAGTCGAGGAGGGGCCCCGTGTCACCCCTTGCCACCATCTGCCGAGCTCCCGGTCGCCTATCGTCTGCCCCGATCGCCGCACCGTACGGCCCACACGCGCAGGGGAGGGCGGGGAGCGGCGAGCGCGACCACCTGCACAGACGTGGGATCCGCTGCACCATGCCGGAAAGGTCCGACCAGATCCGCAACCGCAAGAAGCTGGGCGCCCACGGGGGCCGCCCGCCGAAGTTCGGAAACGCGGTATCGCTGCAGGTGGCCAGGCTTCTAGCCTGTGGTCCATGCATCAGCCCAGACGGCGGGACCGGCGCCTTGCCCGCCGCGAGTCGTCGGAGCGGGCCCGACCCCAGTCCTCGCACCTCGCCGTCGCCGGAGCTGACGTGGTGCTGGTCGGGTACTTCTCCGCGAAGCGGAAGGACTTCGAAGCACTCATGGCCTCTGCAGCTCAAGAGCTGGCAGCACGGGGCGCTCGGGTCGTTGAGCAGATCGTGCAGCGTCGAGGCGTCTCGGACGGCGGGGTTCAGAAGATGAGCCTGCCCTACTCTTCGCGGACCCTGCTGAGCTACGGAAAGGTCCGCGAGGTGGCTCAGACGAGCGGCCAGGCCAGTGCCGACGTGGTGATCTTCGTAGCCTCTCTGACCGAGCGCCAGCAGCGCGTGCTGACAGCAATGCTCGCCCGTCCTGCCGTCAGCCTCTCCGACGTCCTCGGTGCCGGCTGACCGCCACTGGAAGCGGGCTTATGAAACAGGCCCTCTAACCGAAAGTCGCATGATCAACAGCTTCTGTCGGGCCCCTTAGGGGTGGTGCGGAGTCGGAGGAGCCGTTGATGTTGCCGGGGGAGGCGAACAACCTCTTACGCTATCGGTCATGCCCACTCAGAACCCGTCGTTCACTGTCAACGACGACGTTGAGGTGCCCAATCCCGCCTCAGGCGAGGTCTGGACCGTCGGCGCCGTCATCCTCAACCAGGACGGTCATGCCTTCGCCCAAAAGCGGAGTGCGGACCGTCGATTGTTTCCCGATACCTGGGACATCGTGGGCGGCCACGTCGAGGCGGGGGAAACGGTTCTGGAGGCTCTCGCACGCGAGGTTGAGGAGGAGACCGGCTGGCGCCTGAGCCATGTGCGGCGGTTCCTCGGCACCACAACCTGGACAGGGGACGACGGCGGTGGACTCCGTCACGAGGCCGACTACCTCGTCGAGGTCGACGGCGACTTGGACCATCCCACGCTGGAGTGGTCCAAGCACTCTGCCTACGACTGGTTCAACCCCGGCAACCTCGCCCGCCTCAAAGAGAACCGCAGACCCGGAGAGTTCTTGATCCACGACCTTATCGAACGGGCCATCGGAGATCGCCCGGACAAGTCCTAGCCGGGGCGGTCGCCGACGCACTCACCCTGCACGCGGACAGCGCCGGCCGATGCGGAACCTGCAACGTCCCCTGGTCGTGCACCACCGTGCTCGCGCTCGGGGAGGCTGTGCCCAGCGGTACGGGCTGCGCCCGGGCCAGGGGCCCAAGAGCGGGCGGTCCCGCCGCTGTCAGTGTTGGGTGCGACGCTGTCGTGGACAGGCGGCGCCGAAAGCAGGGCGCCGGAGCTGGGCAGCGGGATGTTCGCGGGTGTTACTGGAGGGGCTGTGGCGTTGGAGTCCGACGGAGATCTCGGGGTCGAGCGGGGCGAGTGGTCGTACGCCGCGGCTGTCGGGGTGGGCCCCTTCCGGTTCGGGATGACCGTCAGCGACGTGGTCGAGGCAGCTGAGGCACTCGGCCCGGCGACGGTCAGCGAATGCCGCCGGCAGTACGCGGTCTTCTCACCGACGTGGAGGATCGAGGTCCACCGCCCCGGGGGCGCGCCTTCACCTCCGGCCGTCACGGCCTACGTGAGTCAGGACGCGGGGCTGTTCGGCGTGGCGTGCGACGCTGTGCACGGGCCCCAGGTCGCGTACGACGGCCTCCCGCTGGTCGGGCAGGACCTGGCGGAGCTGGAGAGCGACATGATCGCGTACGCCGAGGCCCATGACGTGGGGTTCCGCTACACGTGCGACGGCCATGCAGGACCCGATGATCCGGGCATCATCATGCGCGCACAACCAGTTGGTGAGACCCGCCGATCACGTCCGCTGTTCATGGTGCCGCGTGACGGCGCGTGGACGGAGTGGGATTCGCTGCCCTCCGAGGAGGACCAGAAGTACCCGGCCACTGGGCTCCCTCCGCAGGGGGTCACATCGCCGGACAGCCCACGGCCCGATGCGGGGTAAGCGCGCCCACCCTGTTCGGAAGGTAGACGGGGAGAGCACCTGCAGATTCGAAGGCAACGCCTTCGGCAAGGCCTTCGACAGCATCTTCAACCCCAGGTAGAGGAGAAACATCCATGTCACACCCGCGGTTACTCACCCCGGAGCGTCACCTCGTCGCCGCGAAGCGGGGGCTCGGCCTGCCGGTCATCGTCGCCATCTGCGGCTCCACCCGCTTCATGGACGCGATGACCGAGGCGGACCTCCAGGAGACCGCCGCAGGCAGGATCGTCGTCCGCCCGGGCTGCAACATGAAGGAGCCGCACGCGCTGTGGGGCGATCCGGCGGACGCGGAGGATCTGAAGTGCCGTCTCGACGAACTGCACCGCGCGAAGATCCGCCTCGCCGACGAGGTGCTGGTCGTCGGTGACTACATCGGCGAGTCCACCCGCTCGGAGATCGACTACGCCCGCGCCCTGGGTAAGCCGATCCGCTACACCCACGCCGCCGTGGACCCGTACTGCGCGGCCGGGACGAACGCCGACGGCAGCGTGACCCTCCACCCCGCTACCAGGGACGACGACATCGAGGCGACCGCCGAATGAGCCGCCCAGAACGGCCCCGAAGACGACGGACCTACCCATCCCGTGCCCGCCCCTACCCCCTGGTGACGCCGCCCGCAGCTCATCCCGTCCGAACACCTCCCGCCCGAGCGAACGGACGACACCATGACCAGCACGGACCCGTACGAGCACACCCCGACCGCCATGGTCTGCGACTACTTCTTCGAGACGGCCAACGACCTGATCGGCCTCTACGTGCACCGCTGTGACACCGCGACCGACCCGGAGGCGCGCGAGCGGTGGTGGCAGCACGCCCTTGCCATCCGTGACGCCCGCCGGGCCGTGGACCCGTATGACCGGCAGGCCCTGGTGCAGCAGATGGCCTCCTGGAAGCAGGAGATCGAGAGCCTGAGGGCGGCCCAGTGACCGACCCCGGCTATTTGCTCCCCCTCAAGCGGCTGCTGTCGCAGAGCCCGTGAAAGGAATCGGTCTGCTGGCGCCGATGTCGCTGACTGCGCTGTGGGCGACCCGGCCCGGGCAGAGCAGCGCCGACATCACCTTCTCGGAAGCCGAGCGGAGCGGATCGACCACGTGCCGGTGACCGGACGTGATCGTGCCGTGCCCCTGTCCGGTGCCGGCAGTGCCCAGGCCCCGGGCGCTGGGCCCGTGGCTCGCGACGCTTGCCGGGGGCCCCGAGCTCGTCGTCTGCCCGCCCTACGCCCGCGCCCGGCAGACCTGGCAGGCGCTCGCCGACCACGCCATCATGCCGATCCTCTCCCAGATCAGCCCGATCCCCGGCGGCCCCGCCGCCGGCGAGGCCTGCGAACTCGCCCTGGGCGACATCCAGTTCACCGTCGCGTCCATCTCGGGGGCCCACCCCCACGCGGATGAGGCCACCACAGCCCGCCTGACCGCTCTGCGCGGCAGGCTCAACCGACTCCGGCTGGAACTGCGCCCGGGCGCCGCAAACGCCGTGGTCCAGGCCCGCGAACCGTGCCGCCAGGTGCGCGAGGACCTCGCGGGCGGCAGCCGGTGACACCCCAGCCCACCGCTCGCACGTGCCTGCTGCCCCAGGTGCGCCCTCAGCGGGCAAAGGGATGCCGGCTCAGTCGGTGGTGGTGAAGGAGAGGACGTGGGCCCGCCACCGCGCGGCGGAGAACGGGTAGGGCATCTTCGTCGTTCGTTCGGCGTCCCGTTCGTTCTCGGCCTGCCGTTGTGCCTCGGTCTTCTCCGGGGCGGACGCGCAGGCCGCGTCGAGATATGCCTCGACCTCGGTGTCCAGGCCGAGGCGGGCCGTGGCCTGGGCGAGGGCCTCGGTGTGGTGGGCCATGAGACGGGCGGTGGCGGTGACGTCCGGGTGCTCCGGATCCTCCAGGAGGTCCAGGGCCGCTTCCGCCGCTTCGATCTCCTCGGCCCCGGCGCGCAGGGCGGGGTCGGCGGCCAGGGTGAGGGGGATGTCGGAACGGACGAAGGCGAGGGCGGTGCCCTGGAGCGAGTCGGTGACCAGCAGGTCCTCGAGGTCGGCGGGGCGTAGGCCGTCGGGTCCCAGGTGGGTGAGGCGGTCGGCCACCGGGGTCGGGAGTAGCGCGAGGGGCCCCATGGTGCGCAGGCGGTCGGCCAGATCGGATGCGGTGTCGTCCGGGCGGTGGTCGAGGATGTCGGGGAGGGCGGTGGCCACGGCCGTCGGGGTGGTGCCGGCCGCCCCGAGGGCGGTGGTTGCGGTGTGGATCTCGGTGTCGGTGACGCCCATGTGGTTCATCCGGGCGAGCCACATCAAGGTCACGACTTCGCGGTGGCCGAAGAACGGCTCGCCGTGTTCGTCGTGGGCGGCCGCGGCCGGCAGGCCGATCTCGTGCCAGGCTCTTGCGCGGTCGTACGGGACGTCGGCGACGAACGCCGCGTCCTGCAGACCGATCGTCCGAGGAGGAAGAGGGAACAGGGACAGGTCGACCACGAGACGACAGCCTTTCGATCACAGCCCTCCCGAAACCGCGACAAGAGGGTACTGAGGCCAAGTCTCGCCGGCATCTGAAGCGTGATCGTCGCCCGCCGGGACGGGAACCCCCTCCTCCTGAGGGATGACCCACCACCCCCGCTGAGCGCTGACGACGGCCGCCACGGTCGGCCGCGCGCAGCCGGACTCCGCGCGGTGTGCTCGTGAGGCCGGACCGGCCCTCAGCGCCGTCCGGATTCAGGGCCCGCGTCGGCCCAGGCGCCGGCGCGGCTTCGCCCAGGGCAGAAGGCCACTGCCTTCGCCCCGCGCCCCAAATCCTTAGGGTGAGGGGGTGAGCACTCATAGGCCGAACGAGTCCCGCGTCATCTCCCTGCGCCCGCAGGCCCCGTCGCCTGGTTCCGGCGCGGCGGCCGGCGCCCCGCGGCGCCCCGTGGGGGGTGCGCCGAGGGAGCCTCTGTGGCGTGACCTCGTCGGCGACGTGCTGCGGCGCGAGCGGATCGCCCAGGAGCGCACACTGAAGGACGTCTCGGAGGCGGCCCGGATCTCGATGCCGTACCTGTCGGAGGTGGAGCGCGGACGCAAGGAGGCATCCTCCGAGGTCCTCGCGGCCGCCGCCCAAGCCCTCGGTCTCGGCCTCGCCGACCTGCTGCTGCTCGCCGGTGACGAGCTGGCCCGGCGGACTCGGCAGGCCCGGCACGCCCGGAGCCGGGTGGTCCGGGGCCGCACGTCACCCACGGCGCAGTACGACGGCTTCTGCCTCGCCGCCTGACCGGACCGGATCGGACCGGGCCTACGGCCGGCAGGAAGGGGTACGCCCCTTCCTGCCGGCCGGCTCGCCGGCCCTCGGCCTCGGCCGCGCGCGCTCAGACGAACGCGACCCGTCGGTTCAGCACCTCGTCGGCGAGCCCGTAGGCCACGGCCTCCTCGGCGGTGAACACCTTCTCCCGGTCCATGTCCGCGCGCAGCGTCGCCACGTCGTGCTGTGTGTGCCGGGACAGGACCTCCTCCACCTGCGAGCGGATGCGGACCATCTCCTTGGCCGCGAGGCTGAGGTCGGAGACGGTCCCCTGCCGGCCGCCGCTGGCCGGCTGGCCGAGCAGCACCCGCGCGTGCCGGAGCACGAACCGTCGCCCGGGGTCTCCGCCCGCCAGCAGCACCGCCGCCGTCGACGCCGCCTGACCGACGCAGAAGGTGGAGATCGGCGCCTGGACGAACGTCATCGTGTCGTAGATCGCCATCAGCGAAGTGGACGATCCGCCGGGCGAGTTGAGATAGATCGAGATCTCCTGCTCCGGGTTCGCCGACTCCAGGTGAAGGAGCTGCGCGATGACGACGTTCGCGACCCCGTCGTCGATCTCCGTGCCGAGGAAGATGATCCGCTCGTTCAGCAGCCGGCTGAAGACGTCGTAGGACCGTTCGCCCTGCGCGGTCCGCTCGATCACGTAGGGAACCGTGTACGACCCCATGTCACAGCCCCGCCCGTCGGCGCGGCGTGGCCGGGCGGATGTCGGCGAGCGACTCCACCACCCGGTCCACCATCCCGTACTCCCTGGCCTGTTCGGCCGTGAACCAGCGGTCCCGGTCGCCGTCCCGCGCGATCGTCTCCTCGCTCTGCCCGGTGTGCCGGGCGGTGATCCGCTCGACGGCCCTCTTGGTGAACTCGAGGTTCTCCGCCTGGATCTCGATGTCCGCGGCGGTGCCGCCGATTCCCGCCGAGGGCTGGTGCATCATGATCCGCGCGTTCGGCAGCGCGAACCGCTTGCCGGGCGTCCCCACGGTCAGCAGGAACTGGCCCATGCTGGCGGCGAAGCCCATCGCCAGCGTCGAGACGTCGTTCGGGATGAGCCGCATCGTGTCGTAGATGGCGAGACCCGCGGTGACCGACCCGCCAGGGCTGTTGACGTACAGGCTGATGTCGGAGCGCGGGTCCTGCGCCGACAGCAGCAGCAACTGCGCGCACACCCGGTTGGCCGACACCTCGTCGACCTGGGTGCCGAGGAAGACGATCCGCTGGTCGAGCAGCCTTGCCGCGAGGTGGTCGTCGAAGTGGCCGGGCGGTGTGCCGCCCTCCTCCGCGCGGGGCGCGAGCATGGTGAGGGGAATCATCTCTTCTCCTTGTCGGGGCGGGATGCCGTCGACTCCACTCTCGACCTCGGGAACCCCCCGGACGCCGTTCCTCTGCCCCTGGCAGATCCGCCACGGGCGGACACGACGTCACGGCCCTCGTACCTGGAAGGCCTTCACCCGAGGTGGTACGTCCTGCCGAAGACGATCGGATCGACGGTGTCGAGGTCGACGAACCCCGACACCTCCAGGACCTGGACCGCCCAGGGACTCCGCTACCGAGTGGGCGACCTCAACCCTCAACGCCCTGCTCTGCTCGAGGCCTGCACGGCGGCCGTCGGCGTCCGCCACGCCCTCCACCCGGCCGCACCGAGAGACCAGGTGCTGCGCCTGCCCGAACCGCGCGGCACCACTCCTCTGCTCCTGACCGAGCCGAGCGGTAGGCATGCCGTGCGACAGCAGAAGGAACGATCCGCCACGCGGAAGGCCACGGCAGCGCCGGTCTTACGACCTCGACGCCCAGCAGGAGCGTCAAGGGTGGGCAGCGGGCCGGCAGGCGAGGACGTCATCGAGGAAGTGGCGCATTTCGTCGCGGGCGCGGGCTGCCGCTCCGCTGCCTTCGCGCGGGCAGTGCCATTCGGCGGGGTCGGCCATCATCCCCTCCTCGAGCCGCGCGGGGGCTGGGCCCTGCGCCTGCCCGGCCCGCGCCGTGCCATGCCCACCCCGCCCTGAGGGGGCCGGCCGGCCCTGCCGGGCAAGGTGCCGGGCACCGCCGGTGGCAACCGGGCGGGGCCGCCCCAGCGACCCGGGCCACGAGAGCCCTGACCCTGCTCGTCGAGGGGCTCGGCCCCTGCCACCCTTCCCCGGCCATGCGGAGTACGGGGTGCCGCCTGCGCCGGCACGTGCTGACCCTGCCGGACGGCTTCATCGAGCAGCACCGGCATGGCGGCGGGCCGCGCCGCGTTCGCGCTGTCCGGTCTGCCCGCCGCCTGAACGGCCCTGCTGGGTGGGCGGATGAAAGGCGGACAAAGCCCGCCGGGCCGCCTGGGTGACCACGATACTGTCCGCCATGACCAGCACACCTGAAACCTTCGCTGCGGCCCCGTTCTCCCGGATCAAGATCCGGACCGGGGCCTTGGTGTTCTGCGGCGGCGACGTCGCCCTCATCCGCCGAGACCGCGCCGACTCCATCCACTACACCCCGCCCGGCGGCAACGTCGAGCACGGCGAAGACCTCGGCGCCGCCCTCGCCCGGGAACTCACCGAGGAACTCGGCCTCGATGTCGACCAGGCCGAAGGCGGCGACCTGATGTGGGTCGTCGACCAGCGCGTCACCCGCCCCGGGCCCACCCCGCCGCCGCGCAAGCTCCACCTGATCTACCGCTTCCACATCACCCCCGAACTGCGCGCCACCCTCGCCGAGACCGAACTGGACGAACTGCCCGACGGCAGCCACGAGACCGGCGTCATCGAGTGGATCGACTACCGCGAGACCGCCGAACTGCCGATCTTCCCGCCCATCGGGCCGGCTCTTGCCGCCCTGCCCGACTCCCGCGCCGCCGTCACCGACACCGCCCTCGACGCGGTCACCGACGACAACTACACCTGGGTGTGACCACCGGCCTGCCCCGCGCAGGGTGCACGCGCGAGCATCCGACCCGAAGGGGAAGGAGACTGCGGTGACCGTCGAGGACCCCGCCCGCTGGGACGACCTGTTCGTCCGCGGATCACCCATGCAGGCCGGGCCTTCTCGGCCGGCGGGCTGAGTACGGTGGTGACGAGCGAGCACGCCCGAGGCCGTGGGTACGGCCGGCACCTGGTGACGGCGGCGCGCGACACGATGATCGCCCAGCACCTGGACCTCGGTGTGTTCACCTGCGACCGTCCGCTGCGGGCGTTCTACGAGAGCGCCGGCTGGACCGTGCTCCCGGGGGCCGTACTCGTCGGAGGAACACGGCAGGCTCCCTTCCCCAGCAACCAGCCCGGCTTCGACAAGATCACGATGTCGGACTTCTTCTCGGCAGCGGGCCGCGAGGCGCGGACGGCGTTCCAGCACTCCCGCATCGAGCTGTATCCCGGGGAGATCGACAAGCTGTGGTGACGGCTCACGCCGCACGATCAACCGGCCGGCTGTCGAGCCTCTGACCGCACCTGCAGCGTCATGGCGGCGAGCCGGTCCAGATCGATGCCCTCCGGGGCCGGCTGCGGGCCGTCCGGGGTGACCAGCGCCACCAGGGCCATGGTGTTCCTGTCCGACCATGCGCACATGGGCATGGCGACCCGGGCGTCCTCATCGCCGGGCCGGGTGAGGACCTGGCAGCTCACCGTGATGTCGCTGCCCGGCGGGGTGATGTCCTTGGGCGGGACAGGCGCTTGCGCGTCGGTCGGCGCCGAGGCTCCCGACAGCAGGGCCGTGCGGGATCTGTCGTGCGGGGTCGTGAAACGGCCGTACGCCCCCGTCACCATGAGGACCTCTCTGGTACCCGCCGAGCGCCTCTCGTACCGGGCGGCGACGCGTGTGACCTTCCCTGCAGCGGTGCCGGAAGGCCCCATGGGCGCATCGTCCTCCGAATTCGGCGGCTCGTCTTCAGACCGCTGGTAGGAGCCACCGAGCAGGCTGTCGGGCATGGAGAGCCGGTACTCGTCGGGCCCGCTCGCCATCCACCGCACCCCGAATCCCGCGGCGAGGAGGCCCGCGACCGATACGGCGACGATCAGTACCGTCCTCCTGCCCCGCCGCCTTCCCACGGGGCCGTCTGTCTCCGGGTCCGTGTACGACTGCTGCGAGGTCCCGGACGCGTCGGGTGGGCTGGGCAAAGGTGGCATGGTCATGATTAGACACTACGGTCTCGTGGGCCCCTGCCCAATGCCGGTCACCCCGGCCCCTGCACCGTCCGGGCGCCGAGCAGGGGTGGGGGAGCGCAGGGCTGTATCCGCTGGACCGGTAGGTGATGCCCGGTGAGGTCCAGTTCAGGACGCCGTGAAGCCGCGGCCGCGGTACCGACCGGGGCACGTGCGTGTCTGCGGTCGCCGTTCCCTCTCACGGCGGTCCGCCCGCCACGTCCACTTCGGCGGAAACGATGCGCAACCGGCAGTTCGCGGCCCGGCGCCCCAGGGTGCGGCCCTGCCACCCCGACACCTGCGGACCCGACGCGGTCACCTGGAACTGCCGGGCGGCGGCCGTCTGCGCGCGTCGTATCCGATCTCGATCACCACGTTCCGCCGGTGCGGCGAACACCGCCTCGCGTACCGGCCGTTCCAGCGTCACAGCCCCTCCTTCAGGGCCTCGGCCCCGGAGTGTCCAGCAGGCCGGGGCGGCGGCACGTGGGCCTTGGCGCCGGGTAGAGGCGCCCGCGGAACCCGCGACGTCTTTGGAGACAGAGAACGCCGCTCTGCGCAAGAAGGTCCGCCAGCTCGAGGAGGAACGCGAGATCCTGCGGGAGGCGGCGAAGTATTTCGCCGGGGAGGAGACGCCCTGGTGAACCGCTTCCAGTTCGTCGCCGACCACCAGCGCCGCCACGGCGTGAAGTGGCTGTGCACCTTGAATCGGACGGCGCCTACGGCGTTCCCCGAATCACCGCCGAGCTGCGTGACCAGGGCGAACCGGTGCATCACAAACGCGTCGCCCGCGTCATGTGCCAGGTCGGCCCGGCAGGTCTGCGGCTGCGTCGCAGGCACCGCACCACGGTCCCCGACCAGGCAGCGGCGAAGGCACCCGACGGGCCTTGACCTGGAATCTTGGACACCGGAGACCGCCCCTATGTGAACGCGCTCAAAGCTCTTCATCGACTCCCTGTGTCACCCCCGCGCCTGAGCGATCGTCGGATTTCGGCCGCGAACGTTGGTATGATTCAAGCCGCGACCACCCCCATGACCACGCCCCGGGTGTCGGCCCTCGCGCGCCCCTCTCATACCGCCCGGTATGCGGCTTGTCCATATGACAAGTTGTCGAGTTCACCCGGCGTTCATGCCAAGATCAAGATCTTGTTGGTGTGTCGTACACCTGCCTAGCCTGCACAGCGTTGCTTCGAAGCCCGGAGAACACACCTCCGGGCTCCTGACGTTGGGGGTTTACATGAGTCTGGGCGACAAGGGCTACGCGGTCATAGACACGCCGCCGCTGGACGAGCACAGCCTGGCCGAGTTCGAGAAGCTGCCGCTCGACCCGTACACCGGCTCGACGCAGAGGTACCGGCGCTTCTCCCAGTTCCGCCTGGTCCACGAAGACCGGTGGCAGCTGGAACTGCTGCCGCACCGTCACTTCGCGCAGCCGCGCCAGTACAACGACCTCGTCGGCGGACAGCTGCGCACGCTGGAGCCGCTGACCACCGATCCCACCCCACTCATCGCGGCCGGCGCCGAAGCGCTCGGCCTCGACAAGAACACCGCCTGGCAACTCAACATCCACCAGTGCCGCGTCGTCTCCACCCCCGAGGTCGAGGGCGTCGCCGCACCCGAGGGACCGCACCGAGACGGCCACCAGTACGGCATCGTCGCCGTCACCCGCCGCCACAACATCTCCGGCGGCGAGACCCAGCTCATGCCCCTCGGCGGCGGCGAGCCCTTCTTCCGCACCACCCTCCAGGACGGCCAGGCCATCGCCTTCGACGACCGCCTGATGTTCCACCACGTCACCGACATCGAGCACCTCACGGACGAGGGCGGCCACCGGGACGTGTGGCTCGTCGCGGTGAACACCTGGGACAACCGGCGCTACGGCGAGGAGTACGAGGCCGAGGTCCGCGCGAGCAACGAGGTCTGAGCACCATGTCCCGAACCCTGCCCCCCACCCCGGCCGCGTCCGCCGGCACCGCCGCACCCGCCGGCCACGCCCCCGTCTACGACCGGATCGGCGTCGGCTACTCCTCCATACGCCGCCCCGACCACCGCTGGGCCGCGCAGATCGAGGCCTCGCTCGGCGACGCCCGCACGGTGCTCAACCTCGGTGCCGGGACCGGCGCCTACGAGCCCGAGGGCCGCACGCTCGTCGCGGTCGAACCGTCCCTGGAGATGCGGGCCCAGCGCGGCCCGCTCGCGGCGCCTTGCGTCGTCGCGAGCGCCGAACGGCTGCCCTTCGACGACCAGAGCTTCGACGCCGTCATGGCCGTCCTCACCGTCCACCACTGGACGGACCTGGAAGCCGGGATCGCCGAACTCCAGCGCGTCGCCCGCCGCTTCTCCATCGTCACGTACGACATGGACGTGCAGCGGAATTTCTGGTTCACCCGCGACTACGTTCCGGAGATCGCCGAGGCGGAGTGCTCCCGCGTGCCCTCCCTCGAACGCCTCACCAAGCTCCTGGGCCCCTGCGAGGTGGCGGAACTCCCCGTCTGGCACGACTTCACCGACGGGTTCATGACCGCCTTCTGGCGCCGCCCCCAGGCCTACCTCGACCCCGCCACGCGCCGCGCCTGCTCCGCCTTCGCCCTCACCGACGAGCGGGCCGTCGACCGGGGCGTCACCCGCCTGCGTGACGACCTCGACTCGGGCGCATGGCACCGCCGCTACGCCGACCTCGCCACCCGCGACCACATCGACGCCGGCTTCCGCCTGCTCACCGGCGAGTCCCTCCACGCCGCACGGACGGAGGCATCCGCATGAGCCGCCCCTGGCCGGACACGGCCGCGGCCACCGGCACGGACACGGCCACCGGCCCCCGCACCGCCACCGGCACGGACACAGGCCCCCGCACCGCCCCCGGCTGGGACCCCGCACGGCTGGCCGACGTCGCGCAGCGCCACGGCACCCCGGTGCACGTCCTCGACGCCGAACGCCTGGACCGCGCCACCGCCCACCTGTTGGAGGTGCTCGGCGGGCTCGGCAGGCCCGCCCGCGCCTACTACTCGGTGAAGACCAACTACCTGCCCTACCTCATGAGGCGGCTCGCCGCCCAGGGCCTCGGCGCGGACGTCGTCTCCGGCTACGAGATGGAGGCCGCGCTGGCCGCCGGCTTCGACCCCGCCGCGATGGTGTTCAACGGCCCTGTGAAGACGGACGACGAACTGGCCGCCGCCGTACGGCACGGCGTACGCGTCAACATCGACGGCGAGCAGGAGATCGACGCGCTGGAGGCCCTCGCCGCCCGCGCCGGACACCCCGTCGAGGTCGGCATCCGGATCTCCCCGGGCCTGCCCGTCTCCACCTCCGCCGACCCCAGCTACCGGGCCCAGGCCGAACGCGCCGCCGCCCGCACCCGCTTCGGCTGGCCCGCCGGATCACCGCAGCTCGCCGCCCTGGTGGACCGGATCGACGCGTCCCCGCACCTGACCCTGCGGGCCGTCCACGCCCACCTCAGCAGCCAGATCGTTCACGAGGACCTGATGCTGACGGCACTGGACCGGGTCCTGGACGAAGCCGCGAAGCTGCACGCCCGGTTCGGCCTCACCGAGGTCAACATCGGCGGCGGGTTCGGCGTACCCGGCATCCGGCGCCCCCGCACCGGCCCGCAGGGCGCGCTGGCCGCCCTGCGCGGGGAGGACCCCTTCCCGGAGGAGGAGCCCTTCCTCGACATCGCCCGGCTGCTGCCGGAACTGGACGAGCGGATGCGGCTGCGCGGCCTCGACGGGGTGGCCCTCGCCTGTGAGCCCGGCCGCTGGCTGGTCTCGGACGTCATGGCCATGGTCACCAGGGTGATGTCGCGCAAGGAACTCCCCGAAGCCCGCTGGCTGATCCTCGACGCCGGCAACCACGTCACCCCATGGAGCGGCACCGGCGAGGTCCACCGCCTCACCCCGATCGGCCGGCGGTACTCGGCCGTGAACAGCACCTGGTCGGTGGCCGGACCGCTGTGCTACGAGAACGACGTGCACGCCGCCGCCGCGGAGCTGCCCGACGACGTACGGGCCGGGGACCTCCTGTGCCTGCACGACACGGGCGCCTACTCGCTCGGCCGCAGCAACAACTTCATCCGCACCAGGGCCGCCGTCGTCGCGGTCGACGGGGACGCCGAACAGCTGGTCTGGCGGGCCGAGACCGGCGCGGACGTCTTCGCCCTGGCCGACCCGGCCGCCTTGGCCGACCCGGTCCCGGCCCCCGGGACCCCGTAATGGTCAAGGCCTACCTGGAGCTCCTGAGGCTTCCGGGCGCGAGCGCGGCGGCGGTGCCCGCCGCGCTCGCGCGCCTGGCCGGGACCATGGTCCCCATCGCCCTGCTGCTCGCCTGCGTCCAGTCCGGACGCTCCCTCGCGGCCGGCGCCGCCGCCGGCGCGGCCTACGCCGTCGGCAGCGCCGTCGGGGGACCCTTCACCGGGCGGCTGATGGACCGGGCCGGCGCGAGCCGCGTCCTGAGGGTCTCCGGACCCCTCGCGGGCCTCACCCTCGCGGCGGCCGCCCTGACCGCGGCCACCACCCCGGCCGCGGTGGTGGCCGCGGCCTGCGCGGCCGGTCTGGCCACGGCCCCCGTCGGGGCGTCGATGCGAGCCCTGTGGCCGTCCCTCACCGAGGACGCGGCCCTGCGGCAGCGGGCCTTCTCCTTCGAGGCCACGCTCAGCGAACTCCTCTTCATCCTCGGCCCGACCGCCGTCACCGTCCTCGCCGCCCTCACCGGCGCCCGCGGCGCACTGCTGGTGACCGCCGTCCTGCTGGGTGCCGGAGGCCTGGTGTACGGCCAGGTACCCGCCGTACGGGCGCGCGCGGGCCGTCCCGCGACACCCCCCGGTGCCGCGGACCCGACGCAGGCGGAACCTGAACCGGAACCGGTCCGGGCCGCCGCCACCGCCGTCCTGGTGGCCATCGCCCTGACGGCGGCACTGTCCAGCGGACTCGTCGTCGCGGTCACCGCCTCCCTCCAGGACCAGGGCTCGGCCCCCGAACTCGCCGGCACCCTCGTCGCTCTCCAGTCTGCGGGCAGCGTGGTCGGCGGCCTCCTCTACGGCGCCCGCACCTTCGGCGGCACGACGTACCAGCGCTACCTCCGCCTGCTGATCGTGCTGACCCTGGCGCTGGCGGCCCTGCCTGCCGTACGCGCCCTGGCGCCCGGCCTCCCGGCCGGCTGGGCACTGGGCCTGCTCGGCGTCCTGCTCGTGCTCAGCGGGCTCCCCATGGCCCCGGCCGGAGCCGAGGAGTTCCAGCTCATCGGGGAGATGACCGCGCAGAGCCGGGCCACCCAGGCCTTCGCCGGCGTCGGCAGCTTCATCGCCCTCGGCGGTGCGGCGGGCTCCGCCCTCACGGGCCTGGTCGCGGACCGGGCCGGCCCCGGCGCGGCGCTGTGCATGCCCGCCGCCTTCACCCTGGCCGCCCTCCTGCTGAGCCTGGCCGCCCGCCGGGCCATCACCCGGGCCGTGACCCCGTCCCCCGCTCCCACCACCGGGGCGGACCCCACCCCGGCCCCGACCTCCGACTCCCGAGGAAACCAGACATGAACACCGCACCCGGCGTGATCGCCGTCGTCGAGAGCCAGCTGTCCAACTTCGGCCTCACCCCACTGCGCGCGGCCCACGAGCTCGGCTTCCACACCGTCCTGGTGAGCAACGACCCGGACCGCTACCGGGTGGTCGGGATCGCCGAGGAGATCTTCTCCCGGCACGTGGACGAGATCGTGCGCACCGACACCAACTCGGCCGAGGCCGTCGTCGCCGCCCTCCTGCCCTTCCACGAACAGGGCCTGCTGCGCGGCGTGATGACCGTCACCGACTACAACATCCCGATCGTCGCCGAAGTCGCCGAGCGCTTCGGCCTGCCCGGCCTGTCCCCGCAGGCCGCCCGCACCTGCCGGGACAAGCTGCTGATGCGCCAGGCCTGCGAGCGGGCCGGCGTCGCCGTGCCCGGCTTCCACCAGGCCACCGCCGAAGAGGACGCGCTCGCCGCCGCCGAACGGTTCGGCTACCCGGTCGTGGTCAAGCCCATGACCGAATCCGCCAGCATCGGCGTCACCCTGTGCCGCACGCCCGAGGAGGTCCTCGCCGCCTACCGGGACATCACCTCCTCCCCGACCGACTTCCGCGGCCAGCCCCGCCGCCCCGGAGCACTCGTGGAGGAGTACCTCCTCGGCTTCGAGGTGAGCGTCGAGTCCGTCCTGGCCGATGGCGAGCGCCGGTTCCTCGGCGTCACCGACAAGGCCCTCGGCGCGCACCCGCACTTCGTGGAGATGGGCGACACCTTCCCCTCGATGCTCTCGGAACCCGTCCGCGCCGAATGTACCGAACTGGCCCGCCGGGCACTGGAGGCCGTCGGCCACGACTTCGGCGCCGCACACGTCGAGGTGAAGATGACGGAGAAGGGCCCCTACGTCGTCGAGGTCAACGGCCGCATGCCCGGCGCGGAGATCACCCAGCTGATCCGCGAGGCGACCGGCCTCTACCTCCAGCGCGAGGTCGTCCGGCTGCACGCCGGCCTCACCGCCGACCTCACCACCACCCACGACCGCGCCGCGGCCTCCCGCTACCTCTCCGCCCGCCAGGCCGGCACCCTCACCGGGATCGGCGGTACCGACCTGGCCCGCCGGGTCCCGGGCGTAGTCGACGTCGACCTTGAGGTCCACCCCGGCGACCCCGTACGACCCGCCGAGAGCAACCTCGACCTGCTCGGCTACGTCGTGGCCGTCGGCGACACCACCGGCGACGCGGCCCGCCGCGCCGAGGCGGCCCTGGGACAGCTCACCCCCGTCATCGCCCCCGCAACGGGCGACGCCCGGTGACCGCCGCACCCGGGCGGCCCCGCGTACGCGTCCACCGCGCCCTGCGCGACCTCGACCCGCAGCACTGGGACGCCCTCCTCGGCCCCCGCGGCTTCTACGCCGCCTCCCCCTGGCTGCGGCACGCCGAGGCCACTGCGGGCGACGCCCCGTACTACCTCACGGCCCACGAGGACGACGGTCCCGCCACCGGCGTCCTGCCCGCGTACCCGCTGGACCACGACACTCCGTACGTCTTCTGCAGCCCGGCCAGGGTCGTGGACACCGTCCACCGCACCCTGACCGGCGAGGGGGCTCCCTGGGCCGCCGGACTGCTGCCCGCCCTGGCGTGCGGGGGCCGCAACCCCTCCCACACCAAGGCCGGGACCGCCCCCGCCCCCGACGGCGGACGCGCCACCCTGACGGCCCTGGTGCACCGGGCCGAGGAGGAGGCCCGGGAGGCCGGACTGCGGGCGGTGTCCTTCCTGTACGTAGACGAGGACGACCACCTGCTGCGCGGCGTGCTCACGGAACGCGGGTACACGGCACTGCCCGGCCAGACCGCCTATTCCCTGCCGGTGCCGGACGACGGGTCCTTCGACAGCTACCTGGCCCGCTTCGACCGGTCACGCCGTACGAAGATCAGGCGCGAACTCCGCGCCCTGGACGAGGCCGGGGTCACCTACCGGACGCAGCCGCTCACCCCGGACCTGATCGAGCGGCTGGCCCCCCTGGAGCTCGCCCTCTACGCCAAGTACGGCACCCCCGCGAACGCGGACGCCTTCACCGCCGTCCTGCACAGCGTCGCCCGCCACGCCGGCGAGGCCGCCCGGGTCACGACCGCGCACCTCGACGGGAACCTGGCCGGGTTCGCCCTCACCTTCACCCACCGCGGCGAGATGTACGCCCGCCAGGCCGGCTTCGACTACGAGGCCCAGGGCAGGCTGCCGCTCTACTTCGGGCTCGTCTACTACGAGCTGCTGCGGGTGGCGATGGCCGAGGGGCTCACCCACATCCACTACTCCACCGGCTCGGACCGGGCGAAACTGCTCCGCGGCTGCGTACCGCGCCGCCAGATCGCCTACATCAAGCCCCACCACCCCCAGGAGGCCACACCCCTGACCCACCTGGCCACCCACCCCGAAGCCACCCTCCCGGCCTGACCCCCTGTCGGCGCCCGGGCCGGCGGTGTGACGCGAGGCGGCCCGGGCCGCCGCCCTGGGCGGCCGAAGGACTTCGAGGACTTCACGACCCGGCTGCCGGGCTGGGTGGAGTGGCTGGCGGCCGGCGCGCACATCGCCGTGGCCAACGGCCGGTTCTGGAACGCCATGGCCTACCACGGCTGCGGCTACGCCGTCGAGAAGCGGCCGGATCACCCGCTCCGAGGCCCGTTTCCGCGCCGACGGCCTGCTGCCCGACGGCGGATACGTCCGCAGCGTCGAGGCATGGGGGACTACGGCCGGACCTCCGGAATGGCCCGCTGGGGCCTCGGGGCCCGCCTGTGCACCCCGGCGGAGGCCGAGGCGGCGGTGGTCCGCGCCGGACGCCTCGTCCACGACAACTACCGCTCCGGGGAGGACTTCTCCGCTGCCTGCGTCCTCGGCCGCTGCCTCCACTTCGACGACGAGGAGTTCGGCGAGCGGTACGAGTCGGTCCTCGTCGCCCACCGCCTCCTCACCACCGACCCCGCCAGCCCCTGGCGCACCCTGCCCTGGGTCCAGGGTCTGGTATGTCCGCCCGTCGGTGCGGCGGCGAGCAGCAACGCAGACCCTGGTGCAGTGGTGTGACCACATCCGCACCGTACGCCCTCGACTCCCGCATGCGGAGCCCGCGAAGTGCCGCCCCGGCGGCGCGGGCCCGGGGCGCCGGCCCCGTCGGGCCGTGCCGCCGGGGCCCGCTCCCGGGCGTCAGGGGTGGCCCGCCTGGGCCGCGGTGCGCCAGATCTCGGCCGCCAGGTCGAGCATCCTGGCCTCCTGGACCTCGGCGGCCAGGGCGCTGAGGTCGTCGCGGGCGGTGCGGTCGCCCTGGGCCAGGCGGATCCGCGCGCGGAGCATGCGGTAGCGGACGCTGTCCCGGTAGCCGAGGAGGGGGGTGTCCTGGTCGATGGCGTCGCAGAGGGCGGCAGCGGCCGCGATGTCGCCCCGTTGGTACAGGAGTTGTGCCGTGAGGAAGGTGTGCTCCTGCTGGTTCGAGGGGGTGCCGACGAGGTCGAGCGCCGGCTTCACCTCGTCGAGGTAGTGCTCGACCAGGTCCAGCCGAGGGGGGACGCCCCTGAGGGTCAGGGCCGCGGCGGCCAGGCGCAGCCGCAGCCACAGTGCGAGGTCGTCGCGGCTGCGGACGGCGGACAGCGCCTTGTCGAGCAGGAGGGTGGCACGGGCGTGGTCGCCGGTGCGCGTCGCGACGGTGGCCGCGGTCCACCAGACCTCGCCCGCCAGGGGGCGGTCCGGCGCGGTCAGAGCCTCGCAGGCCTCCGCGCTGAGGCGCTCGGCCTCGGCGAGGTCGCCGAGTTCGGCCGCCGCCGAGACCACCAGGATCTTCAGACGGGTGACGTCGTCGGTGTCGAGGCACGCCCGGGCGGCGAGGCCCAGTCCGTCACGGGCGGTGGCCCGGGCGTCCTCGATGCGGCCGAGCGCCCGCTCGCACCGGGCCAGGCGCAGGAGGGTGTGGACGAGGAGCACCGGATGGCCCAGTTCCTCGCCCACCCGGTGCAGTTCCCGGAGCGTCCGGTACTCCTTGCCGCGGTCGCCGCACTCGCTCTGGAGCCGGGCGAGCTGGGCGCACGCCTGCCAGCGGACGGTGAGGTCGGCCCGGGTGTCCAGGCTCAGGGCGTCGGTCAGCAGGCGCCGCAGGTCGCCCTTGTCGGCGGAGTCCCAGATGGCAACCGTGGTGGTGAGGACGTCCGCGAGGTTCGTCACCTCCGTCCGGTCGAACGCGGTGGGAGCCACATTGAGCTTGGCGGCCAGGAGTTCCACGCTCTGCCTGGTCGGAGAGCGCGAGCCGGCCTCCAGCCGGGAGACGTACGCGGCGGACATCCGCGGGCCGGTCAGGCTGGCCTGCGTCAGCCCCTGCTTCTCGCGCAGCTGGCGAAGTCGACGGCCGAAGGCCGGCTGCTCAAGCATCTCTGTTCACCTTACGTACGCCCCCCTTCTGTCTGAAGGTCAGCGGATTGAGTCAATCCGTTACTCGGGCTGTCAATATACGAGACATCGACGGCGCGTCACACGCGAACGGCGATCCTCGTCGCTCCTAGACGGGGCGGGCCGGCCACTCGATCTCGGTCATCGGTCGGCTCGGCCATTCGATCTCGTCGCCGCCGGCGACCACCGGACGGTGGGGAGTCCCGCCGGCGCCCGGCGCCATGACGGGGACCAGCAGGCCGAGGGCGAGGACGGTCACAACAGTGATGCGCTTGGCGAGACGCACAGGTTCTTGCCTTCCTGGAAGGTCGGTCCGGGGGCTTGGCGCCCCGGGACGTGTGGGCCGTGCACCGTGACGATACGACCCGCATGACAATGGGTCAAACATTGACAGAGGTTGACTGGAGTCTCTAGTTTCAAGTCCGGCGGCTAGTTCGAGACATCCGTTCCGTCCCGCCGCCGCTGCGAGACCCGCAAGGAGGCTACGACCGTGGACATCCGAGCTTTCCAGTACTTCATAGCGGTGGCGGAGGAGCTGCACTTCGGCAAGGCGGCGGAGAGACTGCACCTCTCGCAGCCCGGCCTCTCACAGGCGATCAAGGGGATGGAGCGCGAGCTCGGCACCCCCCTGTTCCACCGGTCGCGCCGCCTCGTGACCCTCACCCCGATCGGCGAGGAGCTCTTACCCAGGGCCCGCCGGCTGGTCGCCCACGCGGAGGAGGTCAACGGCTTCGCCCACGGGATGGCCGACCGCCACCACTCCACCCTGACGGTCGCCCACACCGCGTCCGCGAGCCCGGGCCGGGCCAGTGAGCTGACGGCCGCGTTCCAGTCGGCCCGGCCCCGCGTGACCCTGCGCACCTCGGCCGGGTTCAGCTCGATCAACCTGGAGCGCGTACGGGCCCGGGCGATCGACGTGGGCTTCGTACGCCCGCCGGTGGACCCGGGGGACGACCTCGAACTGCTGGGCGTGGGACGCGAGGAGCTCCTCGTCGCCCTGCCCGCCGGCCACCCCTGGGCCGACCGGCCCGCCGTCCCCTTCCGCGCCGTCGCCGCGGAGCCCCTGGTCTTCTTCCCCCGGGAGTCCGGCGGACTGTGGGAGTCGATCATCCACGCCGTCTATCCGGCCGGGCGGACACCGCACATCACCCGGGAGGAACCGGACGAGGCCCACATGCTGATGGCGGTCGCCGAGGGACACGGCATCACCCTGGTCACCAGGGACTCCGTGGCACTGCTCGACGTACCCGGCGCGGTGCTGAGGGAGCTGGAGGGCAGGCCCACGGTGCCGCTGGCCCTCGTGTGGCGCAAGGACAACAAGAAGTCGGCACTGCGTACCTTCCTGTCCTTCGCGGCCGCCGCCACGGACCCCCGGCGCCGGGACGAGCGCGCCCGCGGGCAGGCGGCCGGCCCGCGGCGTCCTCACACCACGCAGGCGGTCCGGGCCGGAGCGTCCGCCCGCACCGAGGCGGCCGAGGCGGCACCGCGGATCTCCAGGGTGCAGCACTTGGCGCTCCCGCCCGCCTTGAGCAGCTCCGAGAGGTCGATCCCGATCGGGTTGTAGCCGCGGGCCGCGAGCTGCCGCCCGAGCCGCACGGCCGCCTCCGGAAGGACCACGTTGTACCCGTCCGAGACGGCGTTGAGGCCGAAGACGTCGGCGTCCTCCCGCGAGACCGGCAGGGCGTCCGGGAACAGCCGCCGCAGCACCGCCCGGCTGCCCTCGGAGAACGACTCCGGGCAGTACATGATCTCGTCCCGGCTCAGCACCGCCAGAGCGGTGTCCAGGTGGTAGAAGCGGGGGTCCGTCAAGTGCAGCCCGATCACCGGCCGGCCGAAGAAGTCCTGCGCCTCCTGGTGCGACGCCGGATCGGTCCGGAAGCCGCAGCCGGCCAGCACCCAGCTCTCCGTGACCAGGTAATCGCCCTCGCCCTCGTTGATGAATTCCGGGTCCCGGACGTCGGCGAAGCCGTTCTGCCGGAACCACTGCGCGTACGCCGGGCCCTCGGCCGCACGCTGTTCGTTGCGGAAACGGGCCCCCAGGACGCGTCCGTCGACCACGGTGGCCCCGTTCGCCGCGAACACCATGTCCGGCAGTCCGGGAATCGGGTCGATCGATTCGACGGTGTGCCCGAGTTCCACATAGAGGTCTCGCAGCCGCTCCCACTGGAGCACCGCGAGATCACGGTCCACCGCCTTCTCGGGATCCATCCACGGGTTGATGGAATAGGTGACCTCGAAATGGGAGGGGCGGCACATGAGGTAGCGGCGCGGAACAGCGGTACGGAATGCGTGCTCGGACAATGGATTCATCTCCTCGGTTTCGGGCACGGACGAGCCGGCCCCGGTTTCCGGAAAGGGTGTTGCGCGGGTCCCCGGCCGCCTTCGGCGGCCGGGCGGGGCGTCGCCCGCTCAGGCCGGCGGACCGTCCTTGACGAGCAGCGGGGTCTTGTTGGACCGCTCGTTGACGGTGAAGCGTTCGACCACCCGTACGGCGAACGCGTTCGGAGCCTCCGTCTCCACCTCGTACCCGAGCCGGTAGACCCGGGTCAGCACCGTGTGCCGCACCTCCCGTTCGACCTCCTCGGGGTCCCAGCCCTCGGCTGCCTTGACCCGCAGCTCCATCCGCTCGGCGGGGGAGCCGTGGCCGAAGAGCGCGATCTGCACGTCGCGGACGGCCTCGTGCACACGGGCCGCCTCGGCGACCTCCTGCGGGGTCAGGAGGATGCTCAGGAACTTCATCTGGGGGTCGTCCCGGCCCAGGACCCGCAGCGCCGGGTCCGGCCGGCCGCAGGCGCAGCGGGTGAACTCGCCGAGGTCGCCGATCCGGTAGCGGACCACGGGGTTGACGCACTCCGGGTGCAGGTTGGTGACGAGGACGGCCCCGTCCTCCAGCTCGATGTGCTGGTAGGGCATCAGATGGAAGGTGTCCATGTCGCACCCGGGCCCGTTGTGCCCGATCACCCAGGTCTCGGTGGACCCGTAGACCCCGTGCAGTTCCGCGTCCGGCAGGATCCGCCGGGTGGTCTCCAGAGCGCGGGCTCCGAACGGCTCACCGGTCCACAGGAGCTTCCTGAAGGTCGGGGGCTTGCGGTCCGTGCGCTCGTAGAACTCCAGGAGGTTGGCGATCTGGCTCTGCGTCGCGTTCAGGGCGGTCGGCTCCAGCAGGTCCACGAAGTCCAGCCACTCGGAGAGCTGGGCCTCGTCCACGGCGCCGAGCGGGACCGTCACCGCGCCCGCCTCGTGCGCCACCGCGTTGAAGAAGTTGTGCGACGAGCAGAGCCTGCCCGGGGTGTCGTAGTTCACCAGGACGTCCTGGTGATCGAGCGGGCTCCACTCGGCCGCGATGGCCTCGACGAGCTGGCTGCTGGAGATGAAGCTCAGCTTCGGGGTGGACGTGGTGCCCCCGCTGCCCAGCACGATCGAACCGTGCGGACGGCTGCGGGCACGGCGCAGGACATCGGGCAGCGCGCTGCGGAAATCGTCCTTCGTCAGGATCGGCAGGTCTCGCAATTCCGGTTGCGCGAGGGCCCGCGCCTCGTCGTAACGGCTGCTGAGCGTCGGAATGTCCGCCATGCGCTCCAGCAGAACCGGAACAGAGAGCGGAGCAGGGGAGGTCGTCATGCCGGCCAGTACACCCGTCCGTTCCGGGAAGAGTCCAAGTGGATTTACCAATCGGCTGAGAAGCTGCGCTTATCGGTCTTCTGATTCGAGACAGTTATTGGACTCGCCGCCGCGCCCTGTGAATGAATCTCGCTCAGACACGCATATGTGAAGTTCTGACGTGCCACGGCAAGTTGGGGGAGAAGATCATGTTGATCCGAGACGAGGCGGGACTGCGACTGCTGCGGCAGGCGCAGGAGGAGACCAGGTCGGCCCGGCAGCGCACGGACCCGGAGTTCCTCACCCGCAAGCTGTCCGAGGCATGGGCACGAGCCGCCAAGTCCCAGGCGTTCCGGGACATCGGGGAGTTCTCCTGGGAGCGGTTCGAGCGGCTGCCCGTCACCACGAAGGACCGGCTGAAGCAGGATCCGTGGTCGTTCGCCGTCGGGGAACTGTCCGAGGCGGCCAAGTACTACGAGACCACCGGCACGTCGGGACGCGTCACGCCGACCCCCCGCCGGCTGGAGGACATGGTGTGGAACACGGTGTCCGTCGCCGAGGCCTGGCGCTCCGTCCTCACCACCGGTGACCGGGTCGCGATCCTGCTGCCCTCCGACATCGTTCCGGTCGCCGACCTGGTGGTCTCCGTCTGCGAGTACCTCGGCCTGCCGCACGCCCGGGCCTACCCGTTCGCCACCGGCATCTCCGACTGGGACCGGCTGGCCGGACTGTGGACGACCCTGCGCCCCACCGCCGTGTTCGCCGCCCCCGGCGTGCTGATCCAGCTCACGCGCCTGCTGGCGCAGCGCGGCACCCTGGCCGACCTGTCCGGGTCCGTGACCAAGCTGATGCTGCTCGGCGAGGTCAGCACCCCCGCCCTGCGGACCCGCCTCGGCACCTGGTGGGACGCCACCGCCCACGACGTCAGCTACGGCAGCACCGAGACCGGCACGCTCGCCGCCACCTGCGCGCGGGGCAACCTCCACCTGCTCACCAACGCGAACCACTTCGAACTCACCGACGGCACCCGCACCACGCCGCTGCCCGCCGACGGCACCGGCCGGCTGGTCGTCACCCCCCTCAACCTCCACGCCCGGCCGCTGCTGCGCCTCGACACCGGCGACGAGGTGGAGATCAGCAGCACCCGGTGCGACTGCCCGGTCCCCACCAGCACCGTCGTCGTCCGCGGCCGCTCCACCGACGCGCTGCGCGTCCGGGGGACCGATCTCTCGGTCCACGCCGTGGAGGAGATCGTCTACGGCCTCACCCCGGCCACCGGATACCTGATCGAGACCGACGAGGCCGGTTCCGGGGCGCGGCTCCTGCTGGAGCGCCCGCACGGATCCGACCGCACCGAGGAGGCCCTCGCCCTGGACGCGGTCCGGCGGGCCGGCCCGGAGCGGCTCGGACTGGAATGGGACGCGATCGCCTTCCTCAACTCGCTGCCCTCCACCACCAAGAGCGGCGGATCCCGCAAGAGCTGGAAGCGCACCAACATCCGTGTCGTGGAGAGCGTGCGATGACCCTCGCCACCGGCGACACCGCCCCCACCACCGCCCCCACCACCGCCCCGGCCGGCCCCGCCGGCGGCGCGGTCCTCGGCGAACCCGACCTGTGGTGCACCTACGCCGCGGTCCGCACCCTCGCCTGGCTCGGCCGCACCGACGACGCCACCCACCCCGAGGCCACGGCCCGCTACCTGGCCGGCCGCCGCAACGCGGACGGCGGCTACGCCTGGTCCGTCGGCATGCCCTCGGACGCCTGGGCCACCTTCTACTGCACCCAGGCCCTCACCGACCTCGGCCGGCCCGTTCCCGCCCCCGACGCCACCGCCGACTGGCTCCGCACCACCTGGACCGGCGACGCCTACGCCATGACCCCCGGCCAGGGCGCCGAGGTCTGGGCCACCCACTTCTCCACCCGCACCGCTCTCGGCCCGGCCGTATCCGCGGTGCCCGACCCGGCCCGGCTGCTGGCCTGGCTGCGCGCCCTCCAGACCGAGGACGGGGGACTGACGTGGAGCCCCGGCCACGGCGACGCCGACATCCGCGCCTGCCACTACGGGATCGCCGCCTGGGCGGCAATGAACGCCCGGGAACCCGTGAGCCCGCCCTGGGACGTCCCCCGACTCCTCACGTGGATCCAGGACCGCCAGACCCCCGGCGGCGGCTTCACGTTCTCCGCCGCCGCCCGGACCCCGTGCATGTGGGCCACCTACCGGGCGGTCGCCGCCCTCCGCCTCCTCGACGCGATGCCCCGCCAGGACATCGCACCCTGGATCCTGGGCCTGCGCGGCCCCGGCGGCGCCTTCGTCCGCTGGGAGGGGTACGGGATCGAGGACGTGTGGGCCTCCTTCTGTGCCGTCGGCGCCCTCGCCGGAGTCGGCGCGGACCTCACCGCGAGCGCCGACGCCGTGGTCCGCCGCATCGCGGAACTCGCCTGCCCCGAAGGCGGCTACACCTATCGCGAGCCCGCCCGCGCCGCCGACACCCTGACCACGGCCGCGGCCGTCCTCGCGGACCCCTCGGGCCCCGCCGCCCCGGCCCACCGCGCCTGGCTGGAGGGCTGTCTGCTGCCCAACGAGGCGGGGCTGATGTACATGCCGGGCCGGGGCAGCGAGATCCGCTGCACCCTGTGGGGCCTGACCGCGGGCGCCTTCGCCGACCCGGTGCGCCACGCCGCCCAGCGGGCCGGCGTACTGGACTGGCTGCGCTCGCTGCAGAACCCCGACGGGGGCTTCGGTTTCTGGGAGGGACGGGGCTCCGACCCGCTGTCGACGGCCGCCGCCGTGGCCGTCGTCGCGCTGCTGGGCGCCGAGGTGCCCGCCGTCCTGGACGCCGGCGCGCTGGCGGCCTACACCACGCGGACCACGCCGGAAGGCTCCCGTGCGCGGCTGCGGATCCTGCGGATCCGGCACGCACTCGGCGACCGTGACGAACCGGCGGTGCGCCGCGTCCTGGACGAGCACCGGGTGACCGGCGGCGGCTGGGCCGACAGCGGCAAGCGGATCCCCGACCTGCTGTCCACCCATGAGGCCGTTGCCACCGCCGACCTGTTCGGCATCCCGGTCGACCCCGGTCACCTGCGGCGGTTCGTCGACCGCGTACGAACCTCCGCCGGCACGGCCTGGACCCCCATGGCACCGACGGGCGGAGGCCCCCTGGCCGACTGCCTGGGCACCCTGCTCCACCACCGGGCCGCTCAAGGCCCCACCGGCAGCCTGCCGCCCCTGGTCCTGTCCTGAGCCCGCGCCGGCCCACCGAAGGCATCCATGCCCACCATCGAAATCCTGTCGCCCGCCATGACCGTACCGGCCCGACGCGCCGTGTCCGTCCGGCTCACCCGATTCCTCGCCGCCCGCGGCGTGGCCCCCGGTCACGTCGTCGTGCACTTCACCCCCAGCGAACCGAACACCCTCTTCAGCGGTGGCGTGCCCGTCGCGGCCCTGTCGCCCGCGGACGCCGGCGAAGGGCTCCGGCACGCCCGCGTGACCGTGTGCGTGGGCGCCGACCGTGACGAGGCGTTCCGGTCGGAGCTGGCCGGGGAGATCGCCGCCGCCCTCGGCCTCACGGAGCGGACGCCGTTCCTCTACATCGAGTTCCGCCCGACCGATCCCTCCCACGTCTACCTGGCCGACCAGGGCCGTCTGCGGCCCGCCGACACCCCGCGAAGGAACCAGCCATGACCGCGACCGTACCCACCATCGACGAACTGACCCCGCAGGTCCGGGCCGCCCTCACCCCGCTCCTCGGCGACGCCCTGGACTCCGTCCGCGACGACGCCGAGCTCACCGAAGTCCTCGGGGACCGCTACGACAGCCTCACCGCCCTCGAATGCGTCACCGCCGTCGAGACCGCCTTCGGCGTCGAAGTCGACTTCGTCGCCCACGACGTCCGGTACGGATTCGCCACCGTGGGGCGGATCGCCGCCTTCGTCCGCGACCTCCTGGAGGACCGGACCGCCCTGGACGCCGTCTCGTGACGACCGCGCCGGCCTTACGTCCCTCCGGCCCCCTTCCCAGCGCCGCCGGGGCCGCCGAGATCCCCTTCGAGACCTCCGGCCACTCCGGACGCCCGGTGCGGTGGTGGCGCACGCCCCGGCAACTCCACGACGAGGCACTGCTGGTGGCCGCCGCCGGGCTGGGGACCGTGGAACGGGTCGTCTGCTTCGCCCCGCCCCGCCACCTCTTCGGGCGGCTCTTCGGGGTCGTGCTGCCCGAACTCCTCGGTGTGCCCGCCGTCCACGCCTGGCGCGACCCCGCCTCCGTGCCGTCCCTCCACCGCGGACCCCGGACCCTGTTCGTGTGCCTGCCGTCCAGTTGGCTGATGCTGCGCTCGCTGCTCCCGGCCACCACCGGCCGTTCCGGCGCCGTCGCCCTGCACGGGACCGGACCGGTCACGACCACCGCGCGCGAGCTGGTCCGCGACCGCCGGGGCACCGCGTTCGACGCCGTCGAGGTGTTCGGCTCCACCGAGACCGGTGCGATCGCCGTCCGCCCCATAGCGGCTGCCGACGAGCCGGAGCGGCCCTGGCGACTCCTGGACGACGTCGACGCGCCCATCGGGGAAGACGGGCTCCTCACCGTGCGCGGTCCCCGGCTCGCCCGGCCCGACGGCGCCGACCGTCCGGTCGCCTCGTGGTCCACGGGCGACGTGGTGACTCCCGCCGGGCGGCGGTCGTTCCGCTGGCGCGGACGGGCCTCCCGGATGATCAAGGTCAACGGGATCCGCTGCGACCTCGGGGCCGTCGAGGCCGCGATCGGCTCCGCCTTCCCCGGCGTGGAGATCGTGTGCACGGCCACGAGCGACCCCCTGCGCGGCGAGCGGTACGAGCTGTTCCACACCGGTGGCGGCGAGCATGTCGACGCCCGCTCGGTCCGCACCGCCATCGCCACCCTCCTGCCCGGCTGCCCCCTGCCCGCCGCCGTGCACGCGGTCGGCCGCATCCCCCACTCCGACACCGGAAAGCCGCTGCCGCACCGGCTGCCCGCCTTCCGGACCACGACGACGGACGTGTCATGACGACCCTGGCCCCATCCCCATCCCCATCCCCATCTCCACCGCTCACGCCGTCCCCGCCGTTCGGCTCCCGCCCCACCGCCGTCGCCGACCTCCTGCGCACGGCGCGGTGGGGGACCACGCTCTCCCTCGGCCCCGAGGACCGCCGCCGCATGGAGACGAGCCGTGCCTCCCTGACCGCACTCGCCGCGCGCCGCCCCGTGTACGGCCTCACTCGGGGCTTCGGCCCCCTCGTGGACTACGAAGCCGACCAGGACCCGCACGTGCAGGGGACCGGGCTCCTGGACCACCTCACCGCCGGCCAGGGCCCGGCCCTCCCGCCCGAGGTCACCCGCACCATGGTCCTGCTGCGTCTGCGCGGCATGCTCCTGGGACACTCGGCCGTCGCCGTCGAGGTCTGGGAGGCCCTGGCCGCGCAGTGGAACGCCGGCTTCACCCCGGTGGTACCGCAGGACGGCAGCCTCAGCGCCAGCGGCGACCTGGTGCCCCTGGCCCATGCCGCCCAGGCCGCGGCAGGCAGGGGTGCCGCCTGGCAGAGGACGGCCGGCGGCGACTGGGAGCAGGTACCGGCGGAGCGGGCCCTGCGCGACCTGGGTCTGCCCGCCGTCCGCTGGGACGCCCGTTCGGCCCTGGCCTTCGCCAACGGCACCAGCGCCTCGCTCGCCCGCGCGCTGCACAACCACGCCCGCCTCGACGCTCTGACCCGCGCCGTCGCCGTCGGCTCCGGACACCTGGCGGGTCTCCTCGGCAGCAGCCCGGAGCCCTACGACGACCGGCTCTCCGCCGTCCGCCGCCACCCGGGCCAGCGCCGCGCCGCGGCGGTGATCCGCGAGGCCCGCGACGCGGTGGTCCACGACACGGGCGCGGCCCGCCGACTGCAGGAGCCCTACTCCCTGCGGTGCGCGCCCCAGGTGGTGGGCGCCGTCCTCGACCAGCTCTCGTTCCAGGGGGCGGTGCTGGCGACCGAAGGCGAAGGCACCACCGACAACCCCGTCTTCGTGGACGGCGACGTCCTGCACGGCGGGAACTTCCACGCCGCCCCCGTCGCGCTGGCCGGCGAACAGCACATGCTGTGCCTGCACCAGCTCGCCTACCTGGCCGAGCGCCAGCTCCACCTGGTGCTCGACCCCCAGCACAACGGCGGCCTGCCGCCCATGCTGACGCCGGCCCCCGGCCGCCAGAGCGGCCTGGCCGGGGTGCAGATCGCCGCCGGCTCCCACCTCGGGGCGATCCGCCAGCACGGCTACCCGGCCTCCTTCACCCCGGTCCCCACCAACCTGGGAAACCAGGACCACGTCCCCCTGGCCCTCAACGGCGCCAACGCGGTATCCGGCGCCCTGGACCGCGCGTGGTGGATCGTCGCCTCCCTCTACATGGCCCTCACCCAGTACGCCCACCTGGGCGACGTGACACCCCCGGCGGGCATCTGGGCCGAACTCGCCGCCGACTGGATCCCCCTGGACCGCGACCGCCCCCTCGCCGACGAGGTCGCCGACACCGCCCGGCGGGTCGAGCGGCACTTCACCACCCCCCGGGAACGATGACCATGACGACAGCGACAGACCGCGTACGCCAGCGGGCCGCCCAGCAGCCGCCCTGGGAGTCCGACGACGTCCTCCGCGGGGTCCGCCAGGACCTGGCCCGACTCCCACCGCTGACCGACGCCGCCGCCTGCCGACGGCTGCTCCACGACCTGGCCCGCGCGGCCCGCGGCAGCGCCTTCGTACTCCAGGGCGGCGACTGCGCCGAGCCCTTCGCCGACTCCGCTCCCGACCGGATCAGCGCCAAGGCGGCCCATCTCGCCGCCCTGGCCGACCGGCTGGAGACCCGGGCCGGCCTGCCCGTCGTCAGGGTGGGCCGGTTCGCCGGGCAGTACGCCAAGCCCAGGTCCCAGGACGTCGAGACCTCGGACGACGGCGTCGTGCTCCCCGTGTACCGGGGTGACGCGGTCAACCGCCCCGAGGCGGCCCCCGCCGCGCGCCGGCCGGACCCCCTGCGGCTGCGCTCCGCGTACGACCACGCCGCCGCGTGCCTGGACACCCTCCTGGTCGGGGGACACCTCGTCGAAGGACACCTCGTGGAAGGACGACTCGTCGAGGGACACCCGGCGCACGGCCCCGCCGACCGCGCCCCGTCCCCCGTGTACACGAGCCACGAGGCCCTGCTCGTGGACTACGAGGAGCCCCTGGTCCGGCCCGACCGGACCGACCCGCACACGGGCGGCAGGTACGGCTCCTCGGCGCACATGCTCTGGATCGGCGAGCGGACCCGCCGCCCGGACGGATGGCACGTCCGCTTCGCGGAGACCGTGAACAACCCCGTCGGCGTCAAACTCGGCCCCGGCGCCACCCCGCAGGACGTCCGCGAACTGTGCGAACGCCTCGCGGACGGACGACCCGCCGGACGCCTGTCGCTCATCACGCGCCTCGGCGCCGCCGACACCGCCCGGCTGCTGCCGCCGCTGGTGGACGCCGCCGCCGCGTTCAGCGGACGCGTGGTCTGGCTGTGCGACCCGATGCACGGGAACACCGTCCGGCACGGCTCGGGCCGCAAGACCAGGGTGCTGGCGGACGTCGAGCGCGAGGTGCGCGACTTCTTCGCCGTGCTGCGCGCCCACGGGGCCCACCCCGGCGGCCTCCACCTGGAGATGACGCCCGACGACGTGACCGAGTGCGTCGACCGCCCCGCCGACCTTACCGCCGGCGCGCTGCCCCGGTACCTGACCGCCTGCGACCCCCGCCTCGGCCCCGGGCAGGCCGACCGCCTGATCACGGTGACGGCCGGACTGCTCGAACGAAAGGACGTCCTGTGACCCCCTCGCACACCGACCGCCCCCACATCGTGGTCATCACCCGGTGGAAGGAGCGCTACGCCGAATACGGCCGCTATCTGGACCACGTGCGGAACACGGTCACCTACGTCGCCACCGAGGTGGCCCTGCCGGCGGTGCCCGCCTCGGCCGCCGACGTCGTGACGGTCGGCCGCACCGACGACCTCGAGGAGGTCCGCGCGGCTCTGGCCCTGCTGGCCTCCCGCCACGGGCGTCCGGAGAGGATCATCGCCCTCAAGGAGGACGACCTCCTCACCGCCGCCGCCCTGCGGGTGGAGTGGGACTGCCCCGGGGACCGCCCGGAGGACCTGCTGCGCTTCCGTGACAAGTACGTGATGGCCGAGCGGATACGGGCCGCCGGCGTGCCCGCGCCCGCGACCGCGGCCGTGTCCGACGCCGCCGGGGTCATGGAGTTCGCCGCCGGACACGGCCTGCCGGTGGTGCTGAAGCCCCGCATCGGCAGTTCGAGCGCCGGGGTCCGCCTCGTCTCGGGCCCCGAGGACCTGATCGGGGTCGACTGGGCGGAGCCGATGCTCGTCCAGGAGTACCTCCCGCACCGGATCCACCACGTGGACGGGGTCTTCGACGGCTCCCGGCTGGTGTGCTGGCGGGCCTCCCGCTACGTCAACACCTGCCTGGGCTTCCGTGAGGGAACCTTCCTGGGCTCCGTCGAGGTCGACGACCCGGCGGTCCTCGGGCCGATCGGCGAGCACACCCTGGCCGCCATGACCGCGCTCACCGACCGCCCCACCCCCTTCCACCTCGAGGTCTTCTTCGACGAGGCGACCGGCACCTGCCGGTTCCTGGAGGTCGGCGCGCGGGTCGGCGGCGCCGAGATCCCCTTCGTCTGGCGCGAGCTGCACGGTTACGACCTCATGGAGGCCGCCTTCCGCATCCAGCTCGGGCTGCCCGCCGAGCCGGCCCCCCGCCCCACCGGCGCCGGACCGGTCGGCGGCTGGCTGCTCGTCCCGGCCCCCGCGGCCCGCCCGTGCCGCATCACCCGCGTCACCCCGATGGTCGGCCGGGAGCCGGGTCCCTACGCGGAGGCGCTGCTGGAGTCGGGTGAGGTCCTGCCCGCGGCCGACGCCTACTACGAACACGTCGGCGGCCGGTTCCGGTTCCGGGCGGCCGACGGCACCGCCGTCGAGCGGGCCCTCACCGCGACGGCCGCCGCGTTCCGGGTGAGCGCCGAGGCCGTCGGCGAACTCAGCTCCGTGCACTGAACCCACACACCCCCAGGGAAGGCATCCCCATGTCCGTCAAGGGCCACGTCGTCATCGTCGACGCCTACCACCCCACCCGGCGCCTCGCACCGGAGTTCCTCAAGGCCGGATACGCCTGCGTCCGCGTGCAGAGCACGCCCGAGATCCCAATGGTGTACCGCTCCAC
This sequence comes from Streptomyces sp. NPDC089915, assembly GCF_040684675.1. Classification (NCBI taxonomy): domain Bacteria; kingdom Bacillati; phylum Actinomycetota; class Actinomycetes; order Kitasatosporales; family Streptomycetaceae; genus Streptomyces; species Streptomyces sp. NPDC089915. Next base: position 135,330 of record NZ_JBFBGN010000002.1, read on the forward strand.
CTTCAGCCTGGACGACTACAGCGCCAACATCGTCCACCAGGGCGACCTCGCCGAGACCGTACGCGCCGTCTCGGCGTACGCGCCCGTGGCGGTCGTGCCCGGCGGGGAGTTCGGCGTCGAGTTCGCCGACGTCCTCAGCGAGGCGCTGTCCCTGCCGACCAACGGCACCGCCCTCAGCCCGGCCCGCCGGGACAAGTACACGATGGTGGAGACCATCAAGCGGGCCGGAGTCCCCGGCTCCGAGCAGATCCTCGTCTCGGACGAGGAGCAACTGCGGGCGTGGCACACCGCGCTGGGCCGGCGCGTCGTGGTCAAGCCCATCCGCTCGACCGGCGGGGACGGCATCCACTTCTGCGACACCCCCGACCAGTCGGTGGCCGCCTACCGCGCCCTGGCCCGGGCGCAGAACTTCTTCTCCGTCGACAACGAGGGAGTCGTCGCCCAGGAGTACCTGGTGGGCGGCGAGTACGTGGTCAACACCGTGAGCCGGGACGGGCACCACCACGTCACCGACATCTGGAAGACGACCCGGATCACCGCCAACGGGATCCTCGACCTGTGCGATTCGGTACACCTGCTGACCCGCCGCTCGCCGGAGGGCGAGGTGCTCGGGCGCTACGCCGAGGACGTGCTCGACGCCCTCGGCATCCGGCACGGTCCCGGACATCTGGAGATCAAGCTCACTCCGGACGGCCCCCGGCTGGTGGAGGCCGGCGCCCGCATCGCGGGCGGTGACATCCCCCACTACGCCGGCCTGGGCACCGGCTCCTCCCAGATCGACTGGACGGTGGACGCCTACGTCGCCCCCGAGCGCTTCCACGAGCGCCGCGCGGACGACTACGTCGTCCGGCGGCACTTCGCCTCCGTCGCGATGATCTCCCCCAAGGCCGGCACCCTGAAGGGCTTCCGCCACCTGGACGTGATCGAGGGGCTGGAGAGCCTCCACGAGATCCGCGCCCTGGTCGCGCCCGGAGGCGAGATCCGCCCGACCGTCGACGACCTGACCTATCCCATGATCGTCAACTTGCGCCACGAAGTGGCCGAGGTCGTCCTGCGCGACTACGGAACCCTGCGCTTCCTCGACGGCGAAGGGCTCTACGAACTGTCATGAGCAGCCGAACCGCCACCGCCACCGCTCCGGACGCCGCCGCGCCGGACCCCGTACGGGCCTTCCTGGAGCCGGAGGCGCCCGGGACCGCCCTGCCCGAACTCCTGGCCCTCCCCCTGGCCGAACGCCACCGGCTCCTGACGACCGGACAGCTCGGCGCCGAGGAGTTCCGTACCACGGCCGCCGACTGGGCGGCCACCGCCGACGGCCGGTACCGTGCCTGCGCCGAACTGCGGGAGCCCGCGGGCGCGGCCCTGCGGCTCGGCGTCAAGGACACCGTGGACGTCCGGGGCTTCGCCACCCGCCTCGGACTGCGCCACTACCGCCACCACCCCCGCACCACGGCCGCCGTGCTGCAGGGCGTCACCGGCGCCGAGGTGGTGGCCAAGGTGGTCACCACCGAACTCAACATCGCCGTGGGCTCGGGGTGCGTGAACCCCTTCTTCCCGCACATCGATCCGGCCGGCTCCAGCACCGGATCGGCCGTGGCCGTGGCGGGGAACGTGTGCGACGTCTCCCTGGGCACCGATGTCCTGGGGTCGGTGCGCTGGCCCGCCGGCCGCTGCGGTGCGGTGGGCCTGCGCGCCACCCACCATCCGCGCAACCTGCCCGGGATCTTCCCCCTGTCGCCCGCCATGGACGCCCCCGGATGGGTCACCCGTACCGCCGCGGACCTGGCCTTCGCCTGGCACCACATGGGGCTCGGCGGCCCGGTGCCGGCGGGCCTGCGGCTGCGCGTGGCGATCCCCCGGGAGCTGTTCGCGGAGGGCGTCCTCGACCCGGAGATCACCGAGGCACTCGGGCACACGGCGTCCCTGCTGCGCTCCGCCGGACACGAGGTGGTCGAGGCCGACCTCGGGGAGCTGTGGGACTGCCGGGGCGACGCCTGGCAGTTGTGCGCGCGGGACGCCTGGAACGGGTACCGGCGGTGGGGCGGCCGCATCGGGGACGACCTCCTCGACTCGACCCTCGCCGCGCTGCGGGTCGGGGCCGGGGTCGGCGACGAGGAGTACACCGCCGTCCGCGACCGCATGGCCCGGCTGCGCGCCGGCACCGCCGCCCTGTTCGCCGGGCGCGGGGTGGACGCCTGGCTGCTGCCGCTGGATCCCGCGCTGCCGCGTCCGCGCGGCACGGCGGCCGCCGCGGACTCCACCATCCCCGCCCCCGGCGACCCCCGCTACGAGCGGGAGATCGGGTTCACCCCCGTCGCCAGCTTCGCCGGCCTGCCCGCGATCACCTTCCCCGTGGGCGTCCACCCGGAGGGCGGCGCGCCGGTCGCCGTGCAGCTGGTGGGCGGCTCCGGGCAGGAGGAGCTGCTCATCGCGGCGGCCCGGGACGTCGGCGAGGCCCTCGGCGGGCTCGACCTGCGCCCCCGCGACCCCGGCGGCCTGCCGGCCCGTGCGGACAAGGAGGACCGACCGTGGTGACCACCCGTCAGACAGCGGGCGGGCTCGACCTGCTCCACCTCGCCGTCTTCGGCGGATACGCCGGACAGCAGATCCTCACCCCAGTGCTGCCCCCGCTCGCCCGGGAGCTGTCCATCAACGAGTTCCAGTACGGCATGGTGATGAGCGCGTCCGCCGCCGTGGTGGCGCTCGTCAGTCCCGTGTGGGGGCGGCGCGCCGACGTGTGGGGCCGCAAGCCCCTCATGGTGATGGCCCTGTTCGGCGCCTCACTGGGACTGCTGGCCTTCGCCGTCTCCGCGCACCTGGGCCTGCGGGGCGTCCTGGGCACCGTCCCCGTCTTCGTCCTGCTGCTGCTCGCCCGCGGGATCCTGTTCGGCGGCTCCCTGGCGGCGCTTCCCGTCGCGGCGCAGGCCTACGTCGCCGACACCTCCGTCGGGGACGAGGAACGGGTCAAGGGCATCTCCCGCGTCGGCGCCGCCGTGGGCCTGGCCCTCGTCCTGGGCCCCGGACTGGGGGGCCTCCTCGGAGACCTGGGCCTGCTGCCCGCCCTGTACACAGCGCCGGCGCTGATCGGGCTGGTCGGCCTGCTGGTGTGGGCCCGGCTGCCCGCCGAGCAGGTGCGGTCCGGCCGCGGGGGCGTCGCCGGGCGGCTGAGCCCCGCGGACCCCCGCATCCGGTCCCTCCTGCTGGTGGGTGCCGGGATCTACCTGTCCACCAGCCTGCTCCAGACCAGCATCGGGTTCCTGCTGATGGACCGTCTGGACCTGGACGCCGCCAGAACGGTGGAACTGTCGGGCATGGTGCTCCTGGCCGGCGGCCTGCCCATGCTCCTCGTCCAGGGTGTGCTGATCCCCAAGTTGGCCTGGCGTCCGCAGCGGCTCCTCCTCGTGGGCGTGCCCCTGACCACCGTCGCCTTCGCGGCGATCTGCCTGGCCGACTCGCTGCCGTTCTTCCTGGCCGCCGTCACCCTGTCGGGGTTCGGGCACAGCTTCGCCATCCCCGGCTACAACTCGGCGCTGAGCCTGAGCGTCGGCCCCGGCGAGCAGGGCCGGGCGGCCGGTCTCAGCGCCTCCGCCAACGCGGTCACCCTGGTCCTCGGCCCGCTGGCCGCGACGAGCCTGTACCAGCTCGACCCCGCACTGCCCTTCGCCGTCGGAGCGGTCGCCCTCGGAGTCCTCTTCCTCGGCCTGCTCCTGCGCCGGACACCCGCGCCCGCCGCCGCCCCGGGCGCCGCCGAACCGGCCCCCGCGGCCGACGGCACCCGCTGACCGCCCGGGCCCGACCTCTCAACCGGAGAACCCACACATGTCCGCACCTCCGCTGACTCCCGTACTCCCGAAGGAAACCCGGTCGAGGGCCGCCCCCGAGGAGGGCCTGCGCCGCGAACTCGGCCGGTGGAGCCTGACCGCCATCGCCTTCGGCGGCATGATCGGGTCCGGCTGGCTCTTCAGCGCCTACTACGCGGCCCAACTCGCCGGTCCCGCCGCGCTGCTGTCCTGGCCGGTCGCCGGGGCCGCGATGATGCTGGTGGGCCTCGTCCTCGTCCAGCTCGGCGCGACCCGCCCCCGGGCCGGCGGCATGGTCCGCTGGCCCCTGGAGGCCAGCGGGCCCCTGGTGGGCACCACCATCGGGTGGGCCGTGCTCCTCTCCGTGGCCAGTGCGCTGGCCGCCGAGGCCTCGGCCATCGCCCAGTACGCCGGCCACTACGTCCCGGGCCTGTTCCGGGACGGCCGCCTCACGCCCCGGGGCACCGCGGCGGCCGTGGCACTGCTGGCCCTGCTCGCCCTCCTGAACTGGTTCGGGGTCCGGCTGTTCGCCCGGATCACCACGGCGCTGACGGTGTTCAAGTTCGGCGTGCCGCTGCTGACCATCGCCGCGCTGACGGCCTCGGGCTTCGACTCCGCCACCGTCGACGCCGGCGGCGGCCTCGCCCCCTACGGGTGGTCGGCCGCCCTGGCCGCGGTGGCCGGCGCCGGCATCATCTACACCTTCAACGGATTCGCGGCGCCCATCGAACTGTCGGCGGAGGCCCGCGACCCCCGCCGGGACCTGCCCCGCGCCGTGATCACGGCCATCGTGCTCGCGATCGTGCTGTACACCGTGCTGCAACTGGTCTTCCTCGGCACCGTTCCCGTCGGACAACTGGCCGGCGGCTGGCACGGGCTGAACTTCGACTCGCCCTTCGGCCAGGTCGCGATCGCGCTCAACCTCGGCTGGCTCGCCACACTGATCTACGCGGACGCGGTCCTGTCACCCACCGGGGCCGCGGCCATCTTCGTGGCCTCCGGCAGCCGCGAGACGTACGCCGCCGCCCGCAACGGCGTCCTGCCCGCCTTCTTCACCACCGTCCACCCGGCCTCCGGCGTCCCCCGCCGCACCCTCGTCGCCAACTTCGTCCTCGCCACCGTCTTCCTCGCGCCCTTCCGGGGCTGGCAGGAGATCATCGGCGTGGTCGGCGTGCTCTCCCTGCTCACCTACTCCGCCTGCTCGGTCGCCGTGAGCGCGTTCCGGGCGGCCGACCGGGATCCCGCCTCGTGGCGCATGCGGGGCATGCGGTGGGTGGCACCCGTGAGCTTCGTCGTCTCGACCGAGCTGATCCACTGGGCCGGATGGGCCCATCTGCGGGTCGCGCTCCCGCTGTTGCTCATCCCGGTGGCCGTCTTCGCCGTCAGGTACCGTCGGGACCGGCACCGGCTGACGGCGGAACTGCGGTCCGGGCTCTGGTTCGTGGCCTACCTGGCGGTGCTCTTCGCCGCGGCCGCCGTCGGATCCACCGGGGGCACCGGTGTGCTCCCCGCGCCGTGGGACTCCGTGGCCGTGGGCGCGGCCGGGCTCCTGTTCCACCGATGGGGCGTCCGCAGCGGCGTCCGTCGTACGCGATGAAACCCTCTGGGAGGCATTCCATGACCAGGACCGTGGTAGTGAGCGGCGGAGGCACCGGCATCGGCCGCGCCGTCTGTGCGGCCTTCGCCGCCGAGGGCGCGCGGGTGATCGCCGTCGGGCGCCGCGAGGACGTCCTGAAGCGGACCGCGGCCGAGCTGACCGAACGCCACGAGGGCACGGGCGGCCGGGTGCTGGCCCTGGCCGCGGACCTCGCCCTCCCCGAGGAGGCGGACCGGGTCCGCGACGAGGTGCTCGCGCTCGGCGGGCCGGTCGACGTCCTGGTCAACTCCGCCGGCGGCAACGTCCTGATCGGGGCCTCCGACGGGGCCGCGGAGGGCACGGCCGGAGCGGCCTGGCACTGGACCGAGAACTTCCGCTCGAACGTCCTCAGCGCCGTCCTCCTGACGGAAGCCCTCCAGCCCGTGATCGCCTCACCCGGCGGCCGGATCGTGATGATCAGCTCCATCGCCGCCTACCGGGGCTCGGGGGCCGGGTCGTACGCCGGAGCGAAGGCGGCCCTGCACCCGTACGTGTACGACCTCGCCGCGTCCCTCGGCCCGCGCGGCGTCACGGTGAACGCCGTGGCTCCCGGCTACATCGAACAGACGGGGTTCTTCGGGACCTCCGGCCTCCCCACCGACCGCCACGACCTCCTCGTCGGCCAGACCCACACCGGCCGGGCCGGGGTCCCCGAAGACATCGCCGACACCGTCCACTGGCTGGCCTCCCCGGCGGCCTCCCAGGTGACCGCCCAGATCATCCAGGTGAACGGCGGCGCCGAACGCGGCCGCTGACCAGGCTCTCCCACCACGGCGGCCACCCTCCAACCGGCCGCCCGCCGCACCAGGCCGGCCATCCTCGGCGGCTGGTGTGGCGTAGGTGTGGGGAAGGACCAGCCGGAGCTGCTCGGAAGGCGGGGTGGCCGGCGCTGTTACGAAGAGGAAGCCGCCGTCGAGGCGGCAGTTCACAGCCGACTTCAAGGCCGAGGCCGTCGGTCTGTGCCCGAACGGGGACCGCTCAGTGCCGGATGTCTGCTGTGAAGGGTCACTCCATGACAGCCATGATCACAATCCATACCCTTGCCGGTCCGGGATAGCACCTCCTGACGGCCCAGCCGCACCGCGACCAGCGTCTCGGCCGCTGCTGCTCCAGCTGTTCCTGCGCGCGCGGCCCGGCGCCGATCCGGCCGCGTGACCGGGGCTAGATGCGGGAGTTGCGTACCGACTGCCACACGGCACCGGCCAGCGCCCGCGTCGCTCGCGGGACCGAAAGATGTTCGTGCTCGCGGTACAGCGCCCAGTTGTACTGCACGAGCGACATCTTGTTGGAGGACAGTGACCCCGCCTGGTGGGCCCTGTACACCGCGAGCGGCTCGGCCAGGCCCCGGGCGTCGGCGCCGTCCCGCATGATCGACAGCCACAGGGCGTAGTCCTGGCGCTTGCGCATCTCCGGCATCAGCCTCGTGCCCAGCACGTTGCGGTCGTACATGGCGGTGAGAGCGCCGATGTGGTCGCGGACGAGCATCGCGCGGTAGTCCACGTGCTCGCGCGCGCGGACCACGCGCCCGTTGGGAACCCAGTCGGTGCTCTCGCCGGCGTAGTCGGCGTCCATCTTGAAGTACGAGGTGAACGTCAGCGGCGCGGTGGCCTCGGCGGCGAAGGCGAGCTGTTTGGCGGTCTTCTGCGGCAGCCACATGTCGTCGCTGTCGAGGAAGGCGACGTAGTCCCCGCGGGCGCGTTCGATCGCGCGGTTTCGGGCCCGGCCGGCCCCGCCCTGCTCGGGCGCCCGTTCCGGCCGGACGCGCTCGTCCTGCCGGGCGAACTCCTCCAGGAGGTCCATGGAGCCGTCGGAGGACTGGTCGTCGGTGACCAGCAGTTCCAGGTCGCCGTGGGTCTGGGTGAGCACCGACCGGACGGCCGCACCGAGGGTCGCCGCCGAGTTGTAGACGGGCATCACGACAGACACCAGGGGCACAGCACTTCTCCTCGCCAGACCGGAACCAACAACCCCATTCAAGCACCGCAACCGAGCAGGAGCCGCCATGCAGATCGTTGTCGCCGGTCAGGGCTACGTAGGCCTCCCCCTGGCCGTGCGCGCCGCCGAGGCCGGTCACCGCGTCGTCGGCTACGACGTGGACACGGACCGCATCCGGCGACTGGCCGCGGGCGAGTCGTACGTCCAGGACGTGCCCTCCTCGCGGCTGCGCGAGGCCCTGGACAGCGGATCCTACGTCGCGACCGCCGACCAGGACGCGCTCGCCGGCTTCGACATCGAGGTGATCACCGTACCCACCCCGCTGCGCGACGGCGTACCCGACCTGAGCCACATCCAGTCCTGCGCCCGGACCCTGGGCAAGCACCTTCGGCGCGGCGCGACGGTCATCCTGGAGTCCACGACCTATCCCGGCACGACCGAGGAGGTGCTGCTGCCGATCCTGGAGGAGGTGTCGGGCCTCACGGGCGGAACGGACTTCCATGTCGGCTTCAGCCCCGAGCGCATCGCCCCGGGCAACCCGCGCTGGTCGTTCGAGACGACGCCGAAACTGGTGGCCGGCATCGACGACACATCACTCCGTGTGATCAAGTCCTTCTACGACGGCATCTTCCAGACCACGGTGCCGGTGTCCGGGCACAAGGTCGCCGAGCTGGCCAAACTGATCGAGAACACCTTCCGGCTCGTCAACATCTCCATGATCAACGAACTCGCGACGCTGACCGACCGCCTCGGCGTGAACATCTGGGAGGCGATCGACGCCGCCGCGACCAAGCCCTTCGGCTTCACCCGCTTCACCCCGGGGCCGGGAGTCGGCGGACACTGCCTCCCCATCGACCCGCTGTTCCTCTCCTGGAAGATCCGGGAGGACCTCGGTCTCCCCTTCAGGTTCGGAACGCTCTCGGATCAAGATACGGCCATGTTGACGCGGTTCTGTACGGCACGGGACAGTCCAGCCATGGCTTGTACCGCCAGCCACGAGGGCTGGGGGAGGGTTGACCCAACGCATGCTCGGCACGTCGAAGGCGGCGCAAACTCGTTCTCATCACCCTGTCGTTGTCAGACCGGCCTGGTAACTGGCCCTGGGCCTCCGCCCCGGCTTTGGACCGCAGGCAAAAGCCGGGGCGGCCAGGAGGCACCACCGAGCAGCACCTCCCCGCAGCAGGCCGGCAGCAGGGTTTTCTGCTCCAGGCCCATGCTGGGCGATGCGCGAGTGCAGCAGCCGGCGCCATCAGACGGCGGGTCGCCCCTGGCCCCCGGGCATGGACCGCGCTGAGTCAGGCCAAGTGCGAGCGGGACGGCTCCACGGAGGACGGCTTCGGACAGCCCTGCAAGCCAGGGCGAACTTCCCGACCACCAAGGACGTTTCGCGCTCCGCCGAAGCTGCACGGGAGCGAGACGCGCAGCACGAACGGTCACCATGACAGCTGATGCCGCAGCCAAGGGGATGGAAGGAGGTGACACGTGCCTACCTTGCCTTCCGTTCAACCGGACGGGAGGAGAGGCCGCGAAGAGCAGTCTGAGCCCGACTTCCAAGACCATGCCCGAAATGTGCGAATCGATGAAAGTGCTTCAGAACGCCAGCCTCCCCGCATAAAGTGGCAGGTCAGCTAGTCTGCTCCCCGCACCCGCGGGGATGACCCCCGCGGCCTGCCATTCGGACGCGTGAACTCGACGCTGCTCCCCGCACCCGCGGGGATGACCCCGTGCCGACGGTAGGGGCTTTTACGGCTCACGATCTGCTCCCCGCACCTGCGGGGATGGTCCCACGGTGACCGGGTTCCGGGTGAGCCAGCGGGCCTGCTCCCCGCACCGCGCGGATGGTCCCGCCGGAGCCCGCATCACCTGGCTGCCGTGCCCTGCTGGTGGCATGCGACGTCTACTCGACCGACCCTGCGGTCCTGGAGCCCGGCCGCTGGGAAGGAACCGAGACCGACGAGACCTCGGAGCTTCCCCAGCCCCTCCGAGAGCGCGCCGGGAACGTCCGCGAGTCACTGGTCGAAGTCCGCCTGGCCGGCGGCCCCGCGGTCGGGACGCTGGCCAGGACGGTGTTTGGGCATGTTCTCCGCCTGGCCGACCAGGGCGTGAGCGCCGCGTATCAGCGGTTCCTGCGGGCCGCCGTCTCGGACGACGACATACGAGGCGCCAACCACGCCGATGCCCAGCTGGTTGAGTACCTGCACGCATACCGGATGGTGCGCGCCGAGTACGCCGAGGCCCGCAGGGTGTTCCTCGCGACGGTCCGGGCGCAGCTTTGGGGGCCCGACGCCTAGATCACCCCGCTACCTTGCGGCTGGTGTCTGAGCTAGGACACCGAGGCCTCTACGGCCGGGACCACCTCCAGCGCATCGTGTTCGACGGGCTGGTCGACGGCCTCGCCGTCGTGGAGGAGCTGCCCGTGGGCACGCGGTGTGTGCCCACGGTTGGCGGCGTGATGATCTACGCGCCCCCCGAACCCGCGTGCGCCTAGGTTCGCAGTCGCTCCTCTGGGCCCGTCGGAGGCCGGATATGCCTGCGGCCTCTAAGCGGAGAACTCCTTCAGCCGGTTGACTTCTGCCGCGTGTTCGCTGAGTCGGTGCCCGGTACTGCCTGAGGTGTAGAGGACCGTGCCCACCACGGCCGTGGGGAGGGAGAGCAGCAGCAGGGCGAGGAGCTCGGCCCAGTCGCGTTCGGTGGCACACCGGGCGCCCGCGGCGTCGGCGTAGCCCTCATACGGGCGGCCCCGTTCGTTCTCCTCCGTGTAGAACACCCGGGACTGGCAATCCGCGCCCTCACGTCCGGTCACGGAGTAGGGCAGCAGCAACTGCGCGGCGATCCAGATCCAGACGCCGACGGAGGCGGCCAACAGACAGAACCCCCACACCTGCTGACGCCGGGCGCGCTCACGGAAGCTGTTGTCGTACACCAGCGCTTTCATCCGGCCGAAGGTAGCAGCCAGTGCGGACGGCGAATCGTCCTCGAAATAGTGAGAGAACACGACCCACCTGCCCCAGGCCCTTCCTTCGTGGTCAGCCTTTCGGGACGGATTTCCCCCATTCGCCTGACCCCGGGACGCCGGTGCGTCAAGGTCGTGGCAGACGGGCCCGCAGCCGGGCGGGCCCTGCTGGGTGCTGAAGGGGCGTCATGGCCGACGAGAGGGAGACGTGGACGACGGAGGAGTTCGGGACCTCCCACGAGGGCTGGATCGGCGTCCTCCTGCCCGACGGCACCGTCCCCGCACCCGCGTTCTTCGACACCGGTTCGGGTCCCAACGTCCACAAGACGTCCCACTGGTCCGTCTACGACGGCCGCCGCGGGCGCATCCCGCGCGCGGCCGTACTCCGTGGAACCTGCTCGTGCGGATGGACCGGCCCCGAACATGCGCTGGACTGGAACGCGATCGGCGAGCAGGACCTGGAGGATGCCGCCGCCGACGAGGCGGACGCCTGCTACGACGACTGGGACGGCCACACGACCGCCGTCGAAGCCGCCACCATCCCCGTCCCCGAATCGGTGACCCACCTGCTGGAGCAGCTCCAGGCCGAGATCGGCAAACTCGGCGACGACTCACCCCTCGCCGCCCTCCGCGCCGTCCGCCAGATGGAGGCCGCCGCCCACGCGACGGGCTCCTGGCTCGCCCGCTCCGCCCAGCACACCACCACCCCGGCCCAGGCCGCGACCGCCCTCGGCCTGACCGAGTCGGCCGCCCGCCGCGAACTCGCCCGCCTGGGACGCTGGAGCCCCTACCGGCCCTGATGGCAGCCGCTCAAAGCACGGCGGCCATCAAGGCCGTTCCCGGCCCCCCGGCCCCCCGGCCCCCCGGCCCCCCGGCCCCCCGGCCCCCCGGGCCTACGGCGACCGGGTGCTCAGCGAAGGCGGAGGGTGACCTCGGCGCTGTTCATGCTGTCGAAGGTCACCGAGAACGTCTTGCGGGTTCCGGCGCCGCATGTCTCGAACTCTCGTGTCCTGTGTTGGAGTGTGAGGGGCCGAACGCAGACCAACTATGCGAAAGCGCGCGGTAAGGGCCTTCTGTGCAGGTCAGAGGCGTGCGTGCGGAGAGACCTGAGGCATTGTTCCTTGGCCTGGGTGACGGCGAAGGTGGTGAGGTTGACCGGCGACGAATGCCGGCTTCGTGTGAGGGGGCATGCGGAACAGCCCTGCTGGTCCACCCCCGCGGGGGGAGGGCAAGCAGGGCTGTTGAGTCGGCCTCGGCTCCGAGTGCCTCAGCCGGCGTGGTCGGCTGAGCCTGCGGAGGGTGGCTCAGTCGGTCTGGGCGGAGCCGGAGTCCGGAGCGAACCGGGGTCCGTTGGTGACCTCCTTGAATTCGAAGGTGTAGCGGCCGCGGAGGTTGATGTGGTCGTGGGTGAAGGGTGAGAGTTGGGCAGCGGCTTCGTTGTGGACGGGGTGGCCGCTGGCGCGCAGATCGTTCAGTGTCTGGTCCGTCAGACACGTGGTGTGGAGGACGACGGCGTTCAGGACCAGGCCTAGCGCACCCACTTCCGTTTCCATGCCGGGGTGGTAGCGCTCGTTGTGTCCGTCACGGCCGTGATGGATCTTGCGTGCGAGTTTCTGCCGGTCGTGCTGGAGGGTCGCCATGGACTGGATGGTGTTCCGGTAGTCGGTGTCTTCGATCAGGCGCAGGATGTGCTGGCTCTTGGCGATGCGGCCGTAGTGAGCGATGGCCTGGCCGAGGCTGTCGTTGGCGCCCTGGGTGAGCATGCGGATGATGTCGTGGGCGCGGACGGTGCCGTGGTGGATGGAGCCGATGACCCTCAGGACGCGGGGCCAGTGGCGTTCGATGAGGGCCATGTCGATGCGCCCTTTGACGGCCTTCTGCAAGGGCCCGTATCCCCCAGCCGGCTGCGTGTGCCACAGGCCCTTCTCCGGGATGTCGTCGTACCGGGGGGCGTAGTGGTATCCGGCCAGGGTGAGCAGTCCGAAGACGATATCGCCGTGTTGCCGGGCGTCGGCCACGATTGTGGTGGGACCGTCGGTGGTGCGCTCGCCCAGTACGTCGAGCACGTACAGAGAGGTGGCTGGGCTGCCCGAGACGACCATGCCGGCGCGTCCTGCTGCCTGGTCCGTGACCACGGTGAACCACGTTGCGGTGCGCCGTGGCTCACCGCGGTGGCCGAACGGCGACCTGGGGGGAACGTAGAACCGCATGCCGTCCACGGCCGCGACTTCGCCCCCGCCCATGAGGCGCGCCAGGGGGATGTCCGCCTGGAGCTCGATCATCCGCTTCGAGAGCACCTCGATGTTCTTGGGGGTGAGGTAGTCCCGTTCCACCTCCTTGAGCCTGCTGCGGCGCAGGGCAGGGCTGTGGCCTGTCACCAGGTCGTACCCGACGTTGCAGCCGTAGGCGACCAGGAGCGCAGCGAAGGTGGTGTTGAAGTCCTTGGCGCGTGGACATGCTCCGGCCGGCGTGGTGCAGATGCGGTCGGCGCCGGCCCACTGCAGGACGGTCAGCAGGACCTCGGGGAGGTCGACGCGGGGCAGGGACCTGATGACCGCTGCTTGCAGGGGGGCCGGATCGTGCTGGGGGTCGCTGTGGGAGTTCGAGATCCGGAGTTTGCCACGGCGGTCGTAGGAGACGTGGGCGTTGTCGGGAAAGCCCTGTGCCACCCTTCGGAACGACCTGTCCAGATCGGAGCTCTTCTCCGCAAGGAGCTCCTGGGGGTCTTCAGCCAGGTGGAGGTTGGTCAGGAGCGCGGGCTTCTCCCTCTCCCAGGCCCGGTCGGACATGAGCTGGGCATCAGGATTGCCCCAGTTGGAGGAGTACAGGGCGTAGATGTCGCGGGAGTTCAGCTGCTCGTGGAACTGGGTCAGGATGCACATGGCGTACGCCTCGGTGTGGATTGTCTCCGGCCCGTTGCCCGGGGCTGCCAGTACCAGCTTCCGCCAGGACCCTCTGACCAAGGTGAGGTCGATCTCGTCCCGGCCGACCTGCGCACGGATCATCAGAGCGGGCAGTGCCTTCAGCGCGGCGAGCACCGGTGCTCCGTCCGGCGTCGCGCGGAAGTCGATGGCGACGGGAAGCAGGGGGAGGAAGTCCGCGACGTGCTTGTATCCCTTCACCAGCTCGGCCCGCCAGGCCTCGTCAGGATCGGAGCCTGTCCCCGGATGGTGTCTGCGAGCGGTGGCCCGCGCCGTGTCGATGTCGTCTGGCGGCGGGGCGAGTTGCTCCATCCGTGTGTAGTGCTCCAGGGCGGTCCGCTTACCATCCTTGACCTCGCCGGATGCTGCATCGACGAGTTCATCCCTTCCAGCCGTCCACACCTCTGTCACCTGATCCAGGGTGCCCAGTGCGGCAACCAGCTCCGGCAGAGCATCGCGCAGGGCTTTCTCAGCTGCGCGCTTGGCCTTCCGCACGATGTCGGAATCCATGTGGTCGTGAAAGACGTTGAGGGCGTCATCGATCGAGCTCGTGCTCAGGCTCACCACGGTGGCCACCGTCGTGGCCGTCTTGTCTGTACTGGCAAGACGTGCGGTCCTGGAGACCCGGGCTTCCCCACCGGAGCGGGCGACCTGAGCGACACGACGTGGAGGCACCCCGATATCGAGGCCGTGGAACCCCCAGCTCCGGACTGTGGCAGCCCGTCGCAGAGCCTCCTCGACACCTTCGGAGTTGCTCTTCCGTGGCCTGCGCCGGATTCGACCCAGCTCCGACAGGTTCGCTCCCTCCGGCACGCGCAGCAGATCCTGGAGGACTTCGATCTGCTTCGGGGTCGGAGCGGCGAGCAGGAGCCGGCACACCCTGTCCCAGTCCTCGGCCCGAACCGTCATCACCAGGCGTGCCAAGGTGCTGAGCCCCGGAAGCAGCATGCGGCGGCCGCGCAGCTCCTGCACGCCGGCGTAGAACAGATTCCTGGGGCCTGCGCCGGTGATCCACATATGGGCCGCGAGCCAATCGCGACAGCTGTCCCCGTCGAACTCCTGCCACCGGCCCGCGTTCTTGATCTGGTTCTTGTGGGCACGGGCTGTGGCGTCCCGTGCCCCGTAGCGGCCTAGCACCGCCGGGTCGACGTCCAGCTGATGAGCCAGGAACTTCACGACGTCCGCTGGGGTGCGCTGAGGATCGGAGAACCGTCCCGAGAAGCGCAGGCCCGCCTGTAAGACGGCGTACCCCAGCCGGTTCTCCGGTCCCCGCAACTTCGCGATCGTCTGGAGGTCGTCCTCGTCCAGGACGAAGTACTGCTGGAGTTCTTGCTGGGTGAGGCCTTTGGGGACGGCCCCGTACAGGGCAACATCCTCATCGCTCAGGAACCAATTGTCGGTCATGCCCACCTTCCGAAGATCGGATTTGACGGGGGAAGCCTCGGGCTCTGGACCGCCCCACGGCAAATGACGGACCGCCCTTGTGTACCCGCCGGAGGCCTTAGCGCGCGCTTTCGCACGGTTGGTCTGCGTCACCCGCGCAGCCGCTCTTTCGATGCGCCGCGCTGCCCTCCGCACCCCTACCGTCCTGGCCCATGACCTCCTACTGGACCGAGCCTCAAGCCCGGGACGCCACCACCTACCGCCCTGAACAGGTCGAACGAGGACGCAGACTCGTCAGCCGTGACGACCTCCTGAAAGCAGAGCGACACCGGACCCGGATGGACCTCGGCGACCTGTTCCTCGAAGTCGCCCCCCACACCACCCCTGACTTCGACGGCACCCGACAACTCCTCGCCCGCTTCGCGTCGGAGATCGGCATCTCGCCGGAGTCCGCCCGCGAGTACCGCAAAGTCGCAGCAGCCTGCAGCCTCCCCGTACGCGAACGCGTCGCAGCCACCGGCGTGACCGTCTCCTACTCCGTGATCCGCGAAGCAGCCATCGACACCGCCGGATCAGGCCGCCCGCCGGCCGAACGCTGGGAGATCCTCCTGACGATGCTCGGCGACGCCGCCCGCACCGGAGAACGCGTCACCGCCCAGAAGTACCGCCAGGCCATCGGGGCACGCCTCACCGTCGACGCGGGCGCCGGCCTGACGCCAGCGCGGATCATCGCCCAGCTCGACCGCGACGACGTACGCGCCGCAGTAGTCGCCCACGTCACCGACCCGGCCTTCCTCCGCGAAGCGCTCCAGGAAGACCCCCTCACCGAGCTGCGCCTCCGCGCATCCCTCACCGACACACCTGCGCACCCCGCCGACCCCCCACAGCGGGACGACGCAACCGGCGACGAACGACTCCTGCACCAACTCCGACGCCACGTCCACACGCTGCGCCACGTCGTCCGCATGCCGCCCGAGCAAATCCTCAACATCGCCGACCGAGACACCCTCAACGAACTCACCGCAGCCGTCCACCACCTCTCCGAGTGGATCACCAAGATCGAGAACCGAAAGGCCGACGCACAGTGAGCCCCACCTCCCGCTTCTCCTCCACCTCCGCAGCCACCCGCCAGTGGATCGTCGACCACTACAAGGACCTCGCCCCCACGCACCCCGACGGCAGCCGCCGCATCAGCGCCTTCAACGAGATCCTCCTCACCGGCATCTGCGACGGCGACCTGTCCGCCATCGAATACAACAGCGCCCTCACCGGTCCCCACCTCGTCGCCCTCGACACCGAGATGATGGAGAAGCTCGCCGCCCTCATCAGCACCCCGGACGACCCGGACGGAGCCGACCAGACCAAGGCCGCCAAGCCCTCCGACGACGCCCCGAACAAGGGCAGCGACACCGCAGGCGGACCCGAGCCGACCGTCTGCGGCCCCGGCCCGCAGATCCCCCAGCAGCGCCCGCTGTTCGCCCTCGACCTCATCGAGGTGAAGATCCAGGACATCCGCTTGAAGATCCAGGGGATCGACACGGAATACCGGCGCCTGGTCGGCCAGGAACGCGACAGCCGCACGGTCCGCCGCATGATGCGCGCGGAGAAGCAGGTACTGGTCGAACAGCTCCGGAAGCTGATCGAGGCCAAAGCAGCAGCGAAGAACGCACCCGCCGCCGGCATCGACGACCTTCCCGCCCTCGGACTCGACCCCGACGCCCTCGGCCTCGACCTCACCCCGGCGGGAGCACCCGCATGAACGACTGGTGCGAACCCTTGTGGTCCTCCATGCAGTGGCACAACTACTGGAAGGACATGGCCCCAGTCCTCCAGCGCGAGCAGCCACGCGGGGCCCACATCGCCGACCTGGTCACCCCGGACGGATGCGTCATCGAAGTCCAGCACAAGAGCATGTCCGCCACGGAGATCAGCGGCCGGGAACTCGACCACGGCAACATGGTCTGGAACTTCGACGCCCGACACCTCTACCGGTCCGGACGCCTGGCCATCACCGGATCCCTGAACGGGCTCGTCACCTTCCGCTGGAAGAACCACCGCCGCACCATCAGATCCTGCCGACGGCCGATCTTCCTGGACCTGTGGACCATGAAGGGGACCTCGGAACGGGTCGTCCTGAAGGTAGGCCAGCTCCAGAGAGACGGCCGAGGAACCGCACACGTGATCCCACACCACTCCATGCGACTGTGGATCAGTGCCGGCATCCCCTATCGCCCCCTGACTGACCTCCCCTACTACCGCGGTCCGCTCCGGTGAGCGCCCCGATCCCCCGTACCGTGCCAATCGAACTCGACGGCGTGCTCCAATCGGTTCACGCCCACTACCACCGCGACGGCCGCCTCGTTGGGCGAATGGTCACCGACGCCGTCTTTCGGGCGATCTCCCCAACCGGGGAAACCTGCCCAGGCCCGGTCCGGATGGCCCTCCACCGCCCGCTCGCCAGCACCGACACTCGGCTTGTCGTGGTGGACAGCGCCGGAGTGCCCTGGGTCATGGCGTTCGGGACCTGGCACCAGACCACGCCCTACAAGATCACAGGCTTCTTCACGCCCGGCTGACCCATGCGCCGCCCCGGGCAACGTCCGGGGCGGCAGACCGCTGTCAGCTGGCTGATTCTGGCCGGAGTCTAAGCCGTGTGGGAGCGATGACGGCAGCGAGGGTCTTCGCGGCGTACAGCTCGCCACCCCACGCCTGCACGGAGCGTGGTGTGTCCCTGCGGGCGAACCGAAGCTCCAGCTCGCCGGCCTCGTCCTGGGTGCTCCTCAGCTTGACGAGGCACATCTCTCCCTGCCGGGCGCACGAACACCAGCGGTCCGTGACCTTGACGCGCATCCCCCATTCCGGGTCGGTCAGGAGGCCGACGAGTTCGTCGTGGTGGAGGGAGTCGGGGGTGGGCTGGTGGATGTGCTCGATGATCCACTGCTCCCCACCGTTCTCGGGGTTGGTCCAGGACGTGTTGGACAGGGCGATCCCGGCGGCAGACCACAGGCCCACCCGCCTGAGCAGTGCGCTGGCCAGCCAGGCGGAGGCCTCGGCGCGACGGGCCCGGGGCACCGCCCCGATTCCGGCACCAGCCACGTAGAGCAGTTCGCGGTGTGTCCAGGAGCGAGGCGACCCGAGGTGGCACAGGACGTCGCCCTCCTTCGCCGCTTCGTGTTGTTCCTTCTTCCACGCGGCCTTCCACGCCTTGGGACCGATCCCGGCAAGCCGGATCCGGGCGGATGTCCCCGGCAGGATCATCTCGACCCCCTTCTTCGAGGCAGGGAAGAAGCGTGCACCAGGAATGCCGTAGAACAGGCCGTCGGCGGTGAACCGGGGAGGAAGCAGGCCGGCCAGCTCACCAGCCAAGTAGTCGCCCTCGAAGTGGACAGTCAGACCGTCGGCTTCGGGACGCACCCAGGTGATGCCCCACGGACGGACCGGGTCGTACATCGGCCAGGCGACGCGGCGAAGCAGCCAGCGCTCCAGCAGCTCCTGCTGCGGGGAAGGCCGGGGAATCACCGCGGCCCTGCGCCGGATCGCTCCGGCGATCTGGTGAGTGCTCTGGTAGGGGAGACCGGTGTAGAGGGCGAGCCGTTCGGCATCACGCTGTAGCGCGGTGGTGGCCATGCGTACCTCGGCCGTCGACCCGTCCCGACACCGGCTCGCGACGGGTCGCGGGCTCGGACAATGGCAGTCAGCCGGCGTGGGCGGAGCCCACTTCTGCCCCCGCTGAGGACGTCCTCAAGGTCGGGCGGACGCCGGGGCACGGTCTCCTTGAGACCGATCCGCATTCCACCTCGCGAGCTGACCCGCTGGCAAGCGACACGCGGTACGCGACACTGCGAACACCAGTCCACCGGTGTGGCGAACGAGCAGGGCTGGCTGGGGCAGGACCTGCCGCCCTCCCAGCAGGTGCTGAGCGCACGGCCGGTGCCGCGAGAACGGGAAAGACACCGAGGGCGAGCACGGGAAGGTGCACCCCATCACCCGTGCGGCGGCCCGAACGACCACCGAAGCGCGCCACCTTCTTCTGCGTGGGGCGACGCTCGACGCCGCCCTACAATCCCTGAACTCGGGCGGCTTCCTGCGCCCAGTAGGCCTGGTTTTTCTGGAAGGCGATCGTGTCGGTGTGCTCCGCTCCGAGGATTCGGGTGCAGTCGGAGACAAGAGCCGCGTAGAGGTCGCGCGCGGCTGCCGGGTCGCCGGCTCCACCGACCCACCAGGCTTGGTGGTTGCGGGCTGTGAGGGTGTCGGGGTGGTCGGGTCCGAGGGCGCGGGTGAGATCCTGGATGAGGGCTGCGCCCAGGTCGCGCGCGGCTGAGGGGTTGCCGGTGACTCCGACATTCCAGGCGTGGTTGAGGCGGGCTGCGAGGGAGTTGTCGTGGTCGAGGCCGAGGACGCGCGTGTCGTCTGGGATGAGGGCTGCGCCCAGGTCGCGTTCGGCTGCCGGGTCACCGGCGTGGCCGACCCACGCGGCGTGGTTGCGGCGGGCTGTGAGGGTGAGGGGATGGTCGGGTCCGAGCACGCGCAAGTCGTCGGCGATGAGAGCTTCGCCCAGGTCGCGTGCGGCTGTCGCGTCTCCGGCCTGGCGGACCCACACGGCGTGGTTGCCGCGTTCCGAGAGTGTGTCGGGGTGGTCGGGTCCGAGGGCGCGGGTGAGGTCCGGGATGAGGGCTGCGCTCAGGTCGCGTGCGGTTGCCGGGTCGCCGGCGTGGCCGACCCACGCGGCGCGGTTGCTGCGGGCGGCGATGGTGTTGGTGTGGTCGGGTCCGAGGGCGCGGGTGAGGTCCGGGATGAGGGCTGCGCTCAGGTCGCGTGCGGTTGCCGGGTCGCCGGCTTCGCCGACCCGCCTGGCGTGGTTGAGACGGGCAGCGAGGGTGCTGGGGTGGTCGGGTCCGAGGGCGCGGGTGAGGTCCGGGATGAGGGCTTCGTAGAGGTCGCGTGCGGTTGCCGGGTCGCCGGCCTCGCCGACCCACCAAGCGTGGTTGCGACGATTGGTGAGGGTGCTGGGGTGGTCGGGTCCGAGGGCGCGGGTGAGGTCCGGGATGAGAGCTGCGCTCAGGTCGCGTGCGCTCGCCGGGTCGCCTGCCTCGCCGACCCACAGGGCGTGGTTGAGACAGGCTGCAAGGGTGTCGCGGTGGTCGGGTCCGAGGGCGCGGGTGAGGTCGGGTCCGAGGGCTGCCTCCAGGTCGCGTGCGGTCGCCGGGTCGCCGGTGAGCGCCACCCACACGGCGTGATTGAGGCGGGCCGTGAGGGTGCTGTAGTGGTCAGAGCCTAGGGAGTGCGTGGCGACTTCGATGATGGCGGCACCCAGGTCTCGCGCTCTGACGGGATCGCTTTCAGCGGCTGTCTTTGCCTGTTGGAGGAGTTCGTCTACGAACGTGGCCCCACTGGGCACCGACCCCTGGGAGGCGGTGTCGGGCTCCGGGACGCGAGCGGCAGCCGCCAGCGTCTCGCGCACTGTGTGGGCGTCGGCTGGTCGGTCCTGAGCAGCCTTCTCAAGGAGTGCCAGAACGAGTGTTTCGAGGGGTTGCGGGATCTCAGGACGGAGCATCCGCGGCGGGACGGGCGCCTCGTATGAGTGCTGGTACATCAGGGCGAAGCGGTCGCCGGTGAAGGGCGGCGTCCCGGTGAGCATGGCGTACAGCAGGCATCCGAAGGCGTACAGGTCGCAGCGCGCGTTGATGCTTTCGCCGCGCCATTGTTCGGGTGCCATGTACGGGGGTGTCCCGGGGAACTGGTTGTCCAGGGTCAGGCCGGCGGTGGAGTCGACGGCTCGGGCGATCCCGAAGTCGCAGATCTTCACCCGCCCCTGGTGGAGGAAGACGTTCGCCGGTTTCAGGTCGCGGTGCACGACGCCCTGGTCGTGGGCCGCGGCGAGAGCGTCGATGATCTGGAGCGCCAGGCTGATGGCGTCCGCGATGGGTAACCCGTCCGGTGACTCGGCGAGCAGGGCGGCCAGGTCGCGGCCGTCGAGAAGTTCCATCACGATGAACAGCCGTCCCGCCTCACGCCCGACGTCGTGCACCACCGTGATCCCGGGATGGTGCAGCCGGGCCCCGATCATGGCCTCTCTGCGGAAGCGACTCACCGCACGCGCGTCTTCGCGATCATCGTGCAGGATCTTCACGGCGACCACGCGTTGGAGATGCTCGTCGAAGGCCCGCCACACCTGGCCCATGCCGCCCTGCCCCAGCCGCTCGACCAGCTTGTACCGGTCGGCAAGACGCTTCCCCGCCTCCACAACACCCCCCACGTCATCGCGGGCCACCCCTGCCCGCAGAGCCCACCCAGACGCAGCACCGGGCAGCTGAAGAATCTTCCGTCGATGCCCACCGAAGAGCAAGGTCGAGCGCGTGGACGCTGTCGCGGGTCGGCCGCGTTCGGCCGCCGTTGAGTGCCTGTTTCTGAACCCCCGACACCACCCCGAGCACGCAGCCCACCTGATGGAGACGCTGCAGCGCTCCGGCCTCCCCCAAGACAATCCCGAGACGTGAGCCCGACAGACCTCGCGTCGAAGATGCAAGAGCTATGTCAGCGACCCGGCCCGCCAGCCGAATGGTGGAGTGGTCATGCGGGGGCCGGTGTCCAGGACCGTCCGGATTCCGCTCGATCAGTTGTGCTCCGTGCTGTCGGCTGCTGGACTTGGGGTGCGCCCCGGGCGCCAGCTCGGGGCGGGACCGACGAACCGGAGGATTCCATGCGATTCACCAGGACCGGGAAGCGTGCCTCGGCCGCCGCGCTCGCCATGGTGGCGATGGGCGTGATCGGAGTGGGGAGCGCGACCTCGGCGCAGGCCGCCGAGGGCTCCTGGTTTATCCGCAGCGGCGGCTGCACCGCGTTAGAGAAGGTCGAACTCCACAGTGGCCACGACTACATGGCGATCGATCCGACCGCCGCCCCCAATGGCTGTGAGTTCGGCATCAGGAACTTGAGCACCGGCGGGTGGGCGTACGGCCCGACCACCAGCCCCAGCCAGTCGCCCTGGGTGTACGACGGCCCGGGCGTATCCCTGAAGGCGTGTTTGTGGGGGCCCTTCAGCGCAGAGGTGTGCGGCCCGGCCAACTGAGCCGCCAACAGCGCGCGCTACTCGGCCAGGTAGTTGGCGGGCAGGCTGATCTGTCCGTACTCGGTGGACCGGTCGGCCAGCGCCTGGCGCAGTGCCGGCTCGGGGTCGCAGAAACGGGGCGGGCTCGGGATGTGCTGGTCCTGGCCGAGGTCCTCGTGGTCCGGTCCACCGACCTTCCCCGCCCAACCTCCAGGCCGAGTTCCCGGTGGGGAACGTTCCGCCCGCTCCACACGCCCCTGCACTTCCGTTTGCCGAACGGTCACAGTGACCGTTCGGCAAACGCTTCCGCGAACTTCGCGATCCGGACACTGGCGGGCTGGCCTGCGGCTTCCGGGTTCAGAAACAGGTACTGAAGCCGTGCCGGGCCCGGCCGCGCTCCGTGCCGGGGTGGCCTATGAGCAGAAGCTCGACGGTCACCGGGCGATCTTGTTCACTACGGCCGGTCTGGGCGGGGCGGTGGTGGTGCAGCCCTGGCGCGGTGCGCTGGTCCAGGACCGCTGGCCCGACCCGGTGGCTGCCGCCCAGGTGCAGCTTCCCGCCGGCCTCGTCCTGGACGGTGAGCTGGTCGCCTGGGATACCGAGGCCGGCGCGTTGTCGTTCGGGGCGTTGCAGCGCCGGGCCGCCACCCGCGCTCGCGGCGCCGCCGCCCTCGCCGCGAAGTGGCCGGCCTACTTCGTGGCCTTCGATGTCCTCCAGCAGGGCGGCCAGGAGCTGCTCACGCGCCCGTACGCCGCACCCTTCTCGAAGGCCTCTTCGTCGACCGTCCTCGCCTCTTCGCCGAGGGCCGCCAGCAGGCCCGTGGTGGTGACCATGGTGTCCAGCTGGGCCTGGGCGGCGGTGAGGCCCCTGCATGTATCGCTTGTGCTGCGCCTGCAAGGATCGAGTCGGCGCGGCACGAGTTGTCAGGGGAGGACATGGTGGACGAGTTCGGTATATGGGTGTTGAGCACCGGCAGGGGTGCCAATCAGGCCGCCGCGTGGGTCGCGAACAGCACATGCGCGACGAACTACTGGGAGGCCGGGTTTATCGCGCCCGGCGCCGACCCCGAGGACGTTCGCGCCGCCATGGGCCGTGCCTACAAGAAGGACCCGTCGACGTGCGGGACGAGGGCCGGACAGCTGTTGCGGTTCCTGTCCCCGGACCGGATCGGTGATTGGGTCGTCATCGCCGACGACACCAGCGCGTACATCGGCGAGATCACCGGCGAGGCCACGTTCGATGAGACGGAGGGCGCGGTCTTCCCGCGCCGCCGTGCCGTGGACTGGCAGATCACCGTCCCCCGCAAATCCCTGCCGCGGTACTCCACTCAAGCGGCCGGCGGGACGTTCCAGCAGCTGCTCGCGGACAACCGGGAGCCTGTCGAAGCGCTGATCAACGCCCACCAGAACGAGAAGCGGCGGCTCGTCGGCGTCCCCTACCGCAAAGCCCGCACGGACAGCACCGTCGCCCCCTCGATGCCGGTGGCTCCGGACCCGGCCCTGATCGAGCGCGCCCGCAACACCCACGCGCGGCTGCAGAACGCGCTCGCCGACGCCGCCGAAGTTCGCGGGTTCGTGCCCCGCTCGCCGGCCCCCGAGGAGCCCGACTACGACCTGGTGCTCACAGGCCTGGACGGCGAGCGGCTCATCCTGTGCGAAGTCAAATCCCTCCCTGAGGGCGCGGACACGGCCCAGCTCCGCTCGGCGGTCGGGCAGCTGCTGGAGTACGCCGACCACTTCCGAGACCATGATGGCCTGCGCCTGCTGCTGTGGGTCGAGCGAGAGCCCGCCGATGTAGAGGCGTGGCTGCGGATCTGCTCGCGCGCCGACATCACCCTGGGCTGGCCCGGGATGGAGGACGCCATCCTCACCTTGCCTTGACCGTAAGCGGTCTGAGGGAGAGTCGGGGACCTCCAATCGCTACGGCGCGTGTCGGGGGCGGATCGGGTCAACGGCGCTGTCGGGTTCGACAGCGTCGCACCGTGGGGCGGTCCCGGTGCGAGAAGGGCCCGCCGCACGAGCCGGTCTGCCCACCGGCTTCCCGCCCGGCAGGAACGGTGTCGGCCACGCCACCCAGAACCGCCCCGGCACTGGAACGTGCTCCACGCCGGGGAAGCCGCTGCCGACCAGCGCCCACGGTTCTGCAACGGCGCGCAGGTGCCCGGCCGCCTTGTCCGCCAGCGTGTAGCCGCTGACGTGGCGGCCCACGTAGGCGGCGAGTTCCTCCGGCCCGATCCACCCCCAGGCGAGGCACGCCGCCGGATCCAGGCCGTCGGCCTCGAAGGCGATCACCGCGTCCCGGCACACCCCGGCCATGCCACGTCGGGAACCGGTGGCGATCAGCAGCCGCTCACCAGCCGCCAGGTTGTGAGACAGGGCCCCGCCGGTCGGTGACCGGCGGGGCCTGCGCGTGCGCTGGGGTCAGTCCCAGCCGCTGAGTCCGCTCTGCCCCGGAAAAAGCGTCTTGCAGTCTTCAAAGCGCAGCTCGGTGCTGCTCGATGACTCCTCGCAGCGCTGCCGGTCGTTGAGCGGGGCGTCCTCGCCGAGCGCGACGCTCGCTACGATCACGACCAGCAAGATCAGCGCGCCCAGAATTGAGTTTCCGACAAGGGCGGGGTGCCTGTTGATCCAGTCCGCTGCCGCCACCCATGACTCCTTTCGACGGTCGCGCCGCCGCGCAGTAGCGCACACCCGGGCAGAGATGTGAAGAGCCCCCGCCAGGCTTTCGGCTGGCGGGGGTTCAGTGATTGCTCAGGTTCCCCTGTGCCAGGGGTGGCCCTCGTTGACGAATTTGTCGTTCCAGGCGTAGCAGAGGATGGGGAACTTCAGCTCGTGGAGGGCGAGGCGAGCGGTCTTGACTCCGGAGGGCCGATGCCCGGTCGCCTCTTCGACCAGCGTCACCACGTAGTAGAGGTTCGGGCCCACGAGGGCGAACCACTCGGGGTTGGCCATGGTGGTGCTGTGGGCCGGGACGAGCCGGGCGGCCGCGGCCTCGACCTGCTCGCGGGTGACCTTCTTCCGCTCGCCGGCGGAGACGAACTCGGCGGTGCTCATGCGCTGCTCCTATCGCTTCGCGGTGATGGTGAGCTGGGCGGCTCCGGCCTGGCCGTCGTCATCGATCCGCAGGGTGACGCCCTCGGTGTTCAGGTAGGCGGGCGGGGTGGAGGCGGCGGCGATCAGCCGGGCGGTGTTCTCCTTGACGAAGGCGGTGGCCTGCGCGGCATCCATGCCGGGGACGGCGAGGGCGGTGACGCACTTCTCGAAGAAGCCGGTCACCTTGGTTTCCTGGCCGGTGGCCTCCTGAGCCTTGCAGGAGGCGTTCATGACGGCACCGTCGCTGGCATAGGCGATGGCGGTGGCCTTCAGGTAGAGGCCCTCCTGGGTGCTCCGCTGGCTCTTGCCTTTCCAGTCCTTGAACGCCTCGGGGCCGCCGGGCGGCGTGTACTGCTCGCCCTTGGACTCGAACTTGATCCCCTGGCCTTCCAATGCGGCCGCCCAGGCCGTGAGGTTGATGCCGGACAAGGTGGCGACCGGCCGCGTGGCGGACGGCTTCGGCGCGGCCTTGGGCTTCGCCTTTGCATCGGTGTCGTCCGCCGGGCCGAGGGCCAGGCCGAGCGCGATGAGGAGCACGAGGCCGCCCACCAGGCTGCCGCCGCAGCCCAGGGCGATCTTCTTCCCCTTGCCCATCGGGGGCTTCGTCGGCGGAGGGGTGGGCTGGCCGTACTGGTTCTGCGTCATGGCTGTGCTTTCTGGGTGGAGGTGCGATCCGGCTGCGCGGGCGTGTCTGACCGGCGCCGGTGACTGCTGAGCGAGTGGGAGAGCATGGGGGGTGCCCGTCTTCGACCGGCGGGCACCCCACGGGGCGGGCGCTAGCCCAGGCTGGCCTTCCACTGGCCGCCCTGGGCTTCGGCGGCGGTGGCGGTGATCTTTCCTCGGCGGCCGACCTCGACCGCGTAGAACGGTCGGTCGGCCGGGAGGTTCGTGATGCCGATCGAGTAGGTGCAGCCGCTGGTGCCGGACTCGCCCCTGCCCAGGGTTCCCGTGCCGATCACGGTGTTCTTGTCGTCGTAGACGGTGACCTGGGTGCTGGAGCGGATATCGGTGTAACCGCTGGAGCCCCGGCATCCGCCGGCGGTGCTGTCGGTCGTGAAATTGCTGTAGCCGTTGAGCTTGAACGTGCCGGTCAGCGTGAACGTCGCGGGGCCGGTGGGCGAGGCTCCCGCGCCGGGCTGCTCCTGGCCGTCGTCACCGCTCGCCGTAACCGCGAGGGTCCCGAGGACCCCGAGGGCGAGACCGGCGGCTCCGGTGATCACCGGGACGACCCACGTCCGGCGGCCGGTCGGCTCCGGAACGGACGGCGGGACGGGCCCGGGGTAGCCGTACGCGGGTCCCGCCGGCGGCTGGGGGCTGGTCATGGGCTGCTGCTCCTATGTTCGTAGGGTGGTCGGTGCAGGCGCCCGCCGGATAGGTCCCGGCAGGCGCCTGTCTGCCCTGGCGGGCCATCAGGGCTTGGGCGGCTGGCCGCCCCACTGCGGGGGCGGGACCGGGCCGGGGCAGCCGCAGCCGCCGGGCTGCTGCTGTCCGTGAGAGGGGTGGGGCACGTCGTGATCCGTTTCGTGCAGGGGTGTCAGACCCCACCGGCCGGCGGGGCCGCATCTGGGAGTTGGGCTGCTACTGCCGGGCCGGGGTCATCCGGGCCAGGGCTGCGAGGGCCGCACCGTAGTCGGGGCCAGGGCTGTCTTCTGCCCGCTCTACCCGCAGCCGTTGGGCGCGCCGGTCGGCGGCCTCACGACGGACCTCCGGCAGACTACGCGCCGGTAGCGGCACGGATTGCCACTGGGTCACTCTGCGCCGCAACGTGGCTGAAACTCCTCTACCGGCGGCCGCGAGGCGTTCCGCGGACCGGCAGACGACCCGGTACAGGTACGCCTTCGCGTGGGCGTCCCACCGCTCCTCGACCCGCAGGCCGGTGAAGGTCCGGCCGACGTGGGGGCGCAGGATCCGGCGGCCGAGGGCGCGGTGACCGATGCGCCGGTCGTCGTCGCCCTCGGCCGTGGGGATGAGGTCCTGGAGGACGGGGTGGGCGGTGATCTGCGAGGCGCACGGCCAGCCGCCGCCGAGGAGTTCGCGGACGGCGCCGAGGAACCGGCCGTAGTCGGTGACGGTCGCCTCCAGGGCGGCGATCTGCTCGGTCCGAGGCGCTCGGCGAGGTGGCGCAGACGGCCGCGATCGCCTTCCGGCTGATGCTGACGATCTCCGACGCCGTACGCCGCGCCGCCCAGAAACTCCGCCAGGGCCAGGAGGAAGAACTCGCCGAGGCGGAGGAGAAGCTCGCCCCGGGCTGGGCCGCCGACGCACTGCGCCCGCTCCTCGACCGGGGGGTGCTGGAGGGGCTGATGGCGGATCCGGGCTGGCCGGCCATGGCCGGCCAGCTGGTGCTGCTGCAGAAAGCCGGAGTCGACCTGAGCGCGTTCCTCCCCCAGGTCGGGCAGGTCACCCAGAGCGTCTACCGGGCGGTCGAGGCCAACCAGGCCCGGATCAGCGCGGCGGGCACCGACCGGTGGGCCGACCTCCTCAAGAAGACGATGCCCGAGGGTCTGGTCCGCGACGCGATCCTGGCCTCCCCGGCCTGGCCGGACATGGCCGCCAAGATGGCCCTCCTCGACCGGCAAGGTGTCGACGTCGCCGGCTTCCTGACGGCCGCGCACGGCCAGGGCGTCGGCGTCGACCGGGCGGTCGCCGCCCTCCTGGCCCAGCAGGGCGCCGCCGCTCCGGCAGCCGGCCCCGCGGCCGCGTCCGGGGTGCCCGCCGCACGGCCCGCGCCCGCGCCCGCCCCTGCCGCTCCCGGTCCGGCCGCGGCCCGGAAGCCGGTGGCGGCGAGCGCGGACGCCCGTTCGGTGTGGGGGCCGTTGACCGAGGGCCTGACCGTCCCGAACGACCTGGACCTGTCCGACCGGTCCGCCGCACTTGAGCGGCTCGGCGTCTCATCGGCGGCGAACAGCCGGCTGGTGACGATCACGAAGGAGCAGATCGGCTCCGAGCGGGACACGGCCCTGCTGGTTGCGACCCGGGCCTGGCCCCTGCTCGCGGCCCGCATGGCCGACGTCGCCCGCGGCCCGGAAGGAGAGCAGGGACTGCGCGACCGCCTGAAGGCCGGACTGAGGGACAACATCGCCTGGCGGCAGGGCTCGTCCGCCGACATCACACGCCGCCTGGTCGGCGCGACCCTGCGCGCCCTGACCACCCCGCCCGGCGTCCCGGTCCCCGACGGCCCCACTGTCTCCGTTGCCGCCGCCCGCTCCCGTTCCACCACCACCGGCGCCGGCGCCGCTCCCGGCCAGGCCGCGCCCGCCGCGGCGGCCGTCGCCCCGCACCGCCGGCAGGCCGGGCCCTCCACCGGCAGGAGCCGCGCGCGGTGACGGTGGTGCCTCATCCGGCGCACGGCCGCCCCTGCCGTCGCGGCGACCGCGTCGTGGACACGAGGCCGTACTCCGCTCCCGTCAGTCCCGTCACGGAGGGATGATGGAAAGAGGCGGCCCCCCGGGGTCTCCTACGGCCCGTGAGACCGGGCGCACCAGCAGGTCCGCTTCCACCCGTGGATACGGGAGCGCTCCCACCGTAAGAGCGGTTCCCTCTATGGAAGCGCCCCTCCCGGGGCCCGGTAACGGATAGCCGACCGGCTCGTGGACGCTGACCTGCCCCTTCCCGCGCCCACTCCACGCCCGCCGCCGGGCCGGCCACCGCCGAACCCGGCACCACTGCGCCCCGGCCGGGGGGTTCCCGGATGTGGGAACCGTGCCGCCCCTGGTGATAGACGTGTCCCATATATGGGAACGTCCCAGGTCAGGGCCATGCCTGGCCCGCACCGCGAGTTGGGGAGGTCCGCTAACCGGTTAGCGGACCTCTGCCGGAGCGGGGCGGGGGAAATACGGCAGGGCCGGCCCCGGGAGAGGGGTCGGCCCTGCGTGTGCGGTACGCGCGCTGCAACGCGGTGCCGCGGGGTCCCTGTCTGCGAAGTCACCAGCATTCGAGGGGTCCTGCCGGTTTCCCGGCCGGTTCTGCACCCCACGGTGCCCTGCCGGATCCCAGCAGTGCAACCGGTGCTTGGACGGACTCGGACGAATGGGCCGGGGATGCAGCAAGACTGCGGGGAACCGTAGGCGTTCTGCAGGGTTGTGAGGCGCGGGCGGAACTGCCGACGGACCCCGGCCTGAGGATCATGGCAGGTCAGAGGCCTTCTGAGCGAGGTGCGTGAATGCCTGTCAGGCCTTGGACGCCAGCGGACGAATCAACCGGCATTCCACGCATTCGGGATGAGGCGGGCCTGGTACGGCTTAGGTCGTGCGAGCCGGTGCTGCCATCCTGGTGCTCCCGGGAACCGGCGACTGCAATCGCCCCCGGGAATACGCCACTTGGCGCGAAGTCACCAGCGGGGAGGGGGCACACCCGTGTGCCCCCTCCCCCCACCCGATGAGAGCCGGGCTTCCCCCGTGCTCACAGACGAGGAGGTCCGTATGGAACTGGAGAACGGCCGTCCGCGGGGACGGCGCGCGGGCACGGCTCCCCGGCCCGGCACGGTGGCCGCGATGACGA
Source organism: Streptomyces sp. NPDC089915 (assembly GCF_040684675.1). NCBI lineage: Bacteria > Bacillati > Actinomycetota > Actinomycetes > Kitasatosporales > Streptomycetaceae > Streptomyces > Streptomyces sp. NPDC089915. The sequence goes on from NZ_JBFBGN010000002.1 coordinate 164,598, forward strand.
TGCCGCAGGCGGCGGTCGTGTGCGTGGTCCTGGTCCTCGCCGTGGTGCTGCGCCTGTACGGGAAGATGCAGATGACGGAGATCTTCCAGCTCCTGGGCGGCGCGGCCGGGATCGGCATGCTGACCGTCTTCACCCTCACCCCGAGCGGGCGCGGCGTCGTGGCCGCCGCCGTCCGCGGCGCCCTCCAGGCCGGCCGATAGAGGGGGCGCGGACATGGGACGCCGTGAACTCCCCGTCGACCGCGCCGTGCCGGCCTTCGCCGCCCTGGCCACCGCCCTGCGCGAACTGCGCGCCGGAGCGGGGCTGACCTACGACGAGCTCGCGGTGAAGACCGGGCTCTCGCCGACCGCCCTCAAGCGCGCCCTCGCGGGCAGGACCCTGCCGTCCCGGGAGAGCGTCACCGCGATCAGCGAGGCCTGCGGCGGATCCGACGCGGTCCTCAAGCTGTGGAGGCAGGCACGGATCGCCGGGCGCGGACGCCTGCCGCAGCTGCGCCGACCGGCTGCGCCCGAGCTCGCCACCACCCGGGGTGACTTGAGCGAGGCGCTGCAGTTCTTCTACGAAAGGGCCGGCGCACCGTCCCTGCGCCGGCTCCAGGCCCTGGCGGGCGGTGCGCACCTGCTGCCGGTCAGCTCGGCGGCCAGGATCATCAACCGGCAGGCGCTGCCGGCCAGCCGCCAGCAGTGCGTGGCCTTCCTGACCGCCTGCGAGGTCGGCCCCGGCCTGCTGCGGCTCTGGGCGGACGCCTTTACCCGGATCACCAGCCCACGGACCCGGACGTCGACGGAGCTGGAGACCGCACTCGCCATCACGTGGTCGGACGTTGAGAACGGCGGTAGTGGAAACTGGGCGGAATTGCGTCGGATGCATCATCCGACGTAGCTGAACCCGAAGCGTGATCTCTGTGAGGGAGGGGCGTTGGCCCTGGGCCGGCGC